>JBJENR010000057.1:0-3906 GCA_051880315.1 Acetatifactor sp. | reverse complement strand
CTTAGCTGGCAGAACCTCTCATTTTATTTTGTACTAAATCTTGACACAGGACCAGTAGTGCCAAGTACCAGCTTAATTGCATCCATAATCGCTGATTTACCGGAATCATTCTCACCAACAAGTACATTAAGCCCTTTTTTGAAAGAAATACTATGTGCATTCCCATCAAAGCATCTAAAATTTTTAATTCGTAATACAGATAGATACATATGTATCAACCGTCCTTTCATTGAATATTAAATGCCTTTTCTTTTATAAGATTCTTAGTCCCAAAACTTTGCTCATATCCAATAAGTCTTCTTCATCTGTCAATGCGTCATAAATATTATCTCCTCGATTTTCCAATTCAGAAAAACACTCTAGCATAAGATTGGTAATTCGCTTTTCATAACGAATTATCGTCTCCTCTAGCATCTTGTCAAACCGTTTTTCATGTCCCTCAAAATATAGTCTCGAATAGTTACGCAAAAAACCTAATCTTATTGATATAGCTACCTCAAATGACTCATCTGATACAGTCATATTTTGCATAGCTAGCAACTGTAAATTCATCATTTGTAAAAACAAAGCCTTCCCCGCAAGAAGTTTTTGTTCTAAATCATTCAAATAGTTGCAATCAACATATGAAAAGATCATCGCATATGCTATTGCGTCAGCAAAACATTCTTCTTGTATTTCATTATTTTCATTAACAGTAGCAACCTGTTCCTGAAGTATCTCAATATATTCCTTTGATTCAAATTTCTTTTGATATTCTTCATACAGTTCTGATAAAAGAATTTGTATATTTCCCAAAAAATTATTCCAATTTTCATCGAAAGTAATATTGAATACATTTTCAGGAGTCTTATCCTCTGACATCTTATAAATCCAATGTCCAAGTTCATGTCCAATAATATATCGCTCTTGAATTTCTATAATGAAATCCAAATTATTCTGTTCATTAACATTTATCTCAAATGGCCCCAAAGCCGTTTTGTTTAACCCATAATACATAACCAACACTTCGTCATTTTTCAACAACGCTTCTTCTGCAAATAGCTCATATGAAAGTTTCCAAATATCATGTGCAGAGTCATTTTTATCAAGGTAAATTGCATCAAAAAAACGGTTGATTTTAGATAAATGGCAATCATACAGCACGTAATATTTGAATTTGCCCTTCTTAAGTCTTGCAGGCATAACTTCACTGTATTTATTGTATGTATTACAAACAATAAACGCAGGCATAATTTCCTTATTATGTACTTTAATAATTGAAGACAAACAATCATCAAATAGGTATTTTAATCTTATTTGTTCAGACTCTGATAATTCGTCATCTCCAATACTGTATCTTAAACTTTTCACAAATTCCATAACATTTTTATCAATATCCATAATTGCTTATTTACCCGATAATAAGTCACTTAATAACTTCTGTGCTTTTTCTTCTTGTCGTTGTTCAATAAGTTCCTTTACTATTTCCAATACCTTGTTTTGATCACCTTCGACCTCAATCTCTTCATCTGTAACCCTAATTTTAATTTTCTTTTTATTTTTTATTAACTCAATAATAATTAGAGTAACCCCTGAAATAGCATACGGAGCCAATGTTGCGCCAATCTGAATTACTGTATTAAGATCACTACAAAAGGACTTAGGATTCTCGATTATGATTGACATCTCCGACAATTCACAGATACGCTCTGCATATGCAACATCTTTTTTATCAAGTTCAAAAATAATCATAATGCTGTCTCCTCCTTCATTAATCCATAAATACTCATGGTGAATCTAAAACTCTAGAAATTACTCGTTTTTTGTTATAATTGCTATCTTATATCCTAATTTTACCAAATCATTTATACAAGTTCAATATTCAACATGAGCCTAACTTACAAATAAAAAAAGACCTAGTATCAAAACTGGTCTTTTTCTTATCGTTCATTCAAATATCGAGGCTCAAAATAACATCAAGTTTCATTTTTTTGCATATTTCATTTGCCTGTTACGTACCAATTACGTACCAATTTTTAGAATAAATACATAAAGATATATAAACTTATATCGGATTCAAAAAACTCGCAAACCTTTGATTTATAAGGCTTTATCAGGCTTTAGGAAGATATAGAAACTTACATAGAAATCGCCGATTTATAACGATTCCTAGTTTCATGATTTTCTCCTTTATTTGGGGACGTTTCTTTTGCCACGACCAGCGCCCTTTTCCACGCTGCCTCTTTTCATACTCCCCAGAATATTCTTATTATCTATCTCAAAAAAACAAGACGTGTAAATGCTACCACAGAAATTAGAAAAACTCAATATTTTACTATTTACTTTTTTCTAAAATGTTTTATGATAGAAACATAAAGTTTGCATATTCTTATGTAATCTTATTTTTCATTGTGGTTCTTTCTTCAGTAACGAAACACTATTCAGGGTTTTTCAACCGCCTTACCGCATTTTTATGAAAACAAAAATATAACACTTATTGGGAGGAATTTTGATTGCCTAGACATTCACGGAAAAAATCTTCAACTCAGATCTATCACGTAGTTATTAAGGGAGCCGACAGACAATTACTATTTGAGGAAACAAAGGATTATCAAAAGTATTTGGATATTCTGGAATATTATAAAGAGAAATTATTTTTTGAAATTTATGCGTATTGTCTCATGTCAAATCACGTTCATCTGTTAATCCATCACCCGGACACAACCTCTCTTGAAACCATATTCAGGCACATTAACACCGCATACGCTTCTTGGTTCAACCTAAAATACAATCGCACCGGTTTTGTTCAGGACGGGCGCTATTTCAGTGAGCCCGTCGAAACCAGCCGTTATCTGCTTGCCGTGGTTAAATACATTCATTATAATCCAACCAAAGCAGGATTGGAAAAATCACCCGGAATGGGTTATCCATGGAGCAGCTACCAGGATTACCAGAGGGAATCTTTCGGTCTGACCGATACTGACTTTGTACTCAAGCTGCTGGGCACTCAGGAACACTTTATCGCCATGCATAGTATCGTTCCCGGTGATGACTGTCTTGATGTTCATAAAGCCCGCAAAAGAATACCTGATGATGTAGCCAAGGACATCATCAGGCAAAATTGCGCATGCAGTTCCGCAACAGATTTTCAAAAGCTTTCCTTATTGAACCGAAACAGTTCCATCCTTCTTCTGCACCAAAAAGGTCTATCGGTCCGACAGCTAAATCGCCTCACCGGGACGCCCCGTGGAGTAATTGAAAGGCTTATTGCCAAAAAGAACGACTGATAAGCCAAAGGGCGCTGGTCGTGGCAAAAGAAACGTCCCTACTATATCTGTCGCAGGACATTGACCATCTCGATTGCGCCCAGGGCACACTCATACCCCTTGTTGCCTGCCTTGGAGCCGGAGCGTTCAATCGCCTGCTCGATGTTCTCCGTTGCAATCACTCCGAACAGCACCGGAATCCCGGATTTCATTCCAACCTGCGCGATACCCTTGGTGGTCTCGTTCACCACCAGCTCATAGTGAGAGGTTGCCCCACGGATTACGGCGCCGACGCAGATGACAGCATCGTACTTTCCGGACATCGCCATCTTCTGTGCCACAACCGGGATTTCAAATGCACCGGGCACCCAGCATGCATCAATATTTTCCGAATCAACACCATGGCGCACCAGTCCGTCTACAGCACCGTCCAGCAGCTTTTCCACAACAAAACTGTTAAACCTGGATGCAATGATGCCAACCCTCATTCCCTCCGGTGCTACTACATTTCCTTCCATCATGTGAATACTCATCTTTCTTTTCCTCCTTATACGTTAACCCCACCGGTTTCCCGGCAGATTTCTTCCCGAAACAAAACATTCCTGGCCCAATCAACAGTTTACGAATTATCGGTTTCCTTTTCAAAAGAGATGGAGATCGG
>JBJENR010000056.1:0-16878 GCA_051880315.1 Acetatifactor sp. | reverse complement strand
GGGCTATCGCCAAGCGGTAAGGCACAGCACTTTGACTGCTGCATTCGCTGGTTCGAATCCAGCTAGCCCTGTTTGCGTAGTGCAAAAGTATGGAGCACTAGCTCAGTCGGTAGAGCACTTGACTTTTAATCAAGTTGTCGCGGGTTCGATTCCCGCGTGCTTCACTAATAAAAAACGGCGGAAAACCTTTGAAAATCAATGGTTCCGTCGTTTTTGTGTTATAGGAAGTATCCGTCTGAGATTTTTTGTACTTTGCAGTTGCCATAGTACCATCCTGTTTACATATCATTTTCAGGTGTTTCTTTATTTGAGAGACCGGCAGCTTTACAATGAATGTGCTTGGAAGCAAAAGTAGAAAGGAGCATATTTTATGTTGGAGTTCGGAGAAAAATTGAAACAGGTGAGAGAAGAGAGGGGTATGACCCAGCAGTCGCTTGCGGAAAGACTGTATGTTACAAGACAGGCAGTTTCCCGCTGGGAATGCGGGGCGCGTTATCCTGACCTGCTAACCGCCAAGAAAATATCTGCCATACTGGAGGTTTCCTTGGATGAGTTATTGTCGGGAGAGGAATTGAAGGAAAGAATTGAAAGGGAACCGGTACTTGCACAGCCAATCGAAAATATTGTGCAGACTGCATTGTATGCGATTGCATCAATTGTATACCTTTTATTGTGTATTTTCAGCCTGTACAGTTATCTCAGGCCGGACAAAGCCCTGATTGGGACACCGGCAGGAAAGATAAGTCTTATCGGGATTAGTTCGGATATGGTTCGCGTGGTATCCTTTGCCGCGGTGGCAGCCGGGCTGATTCTCTCTGTGAAGAATAAGCTGAATGCAAGGCTGACAGGGTGCATAATGTGTATCCCCTATGTGTTGTCGGCGAATTCCTTTTTGATAACCTATATTGACATGCAGATAAGAAATAACGGACATATGGATTTTATGGGGTGGCTGACGGATTTTATTGTGCCGCTTGCGTTTGCACTTTGTATCATATTGTTTTTTGAGCGGAAGGAGCGCAGAATCCCCAGACAAATCATCCTTGGCATCTGCGGTTTGACCATATGCTATCTTCTGTATTTCTATAGGAGCCGGCTCTTAAGATTCACTGATTTAGGCTTTGTCGTTACCACAGTGCATATGGCTGGGAAAATGGGAATGGCGGTCTTGCTGGGATACCAGGCATGTGTCTGGGACAAGAAGAGAAAGCTGGCCTGCGCACATTAGCGTATTTGTCGGTCTCAGCTCTTGTTTTGAAGGCTTTTTTCTGGCAACCAGACAGATTGCATAGCCCGGAGTGGATAGAATAGAAATATGAATGCTCCAGAGGAGAGCATTATTGCCAGAAATGAGGTTGTTATTCATAATAAAATGAGGCTGATACAAGACTACAATAAAAACAGCAGCTAGGCAAAAACGGAAACAACAGACAAAGGTTGTTTCGGATCAAAGGCAACGGGAGAAAGGAAGCTGATATGAAGAAGCAGAACATTGAACAGGCAGAGACCAGGTATACAGAGACCAAATATACAGAGCCCAAGCAGACAGAGACCAGGCAGCCGGAAAACAAGATGGGCGTCATGCCTGTGAACAGGCTGCTGCTTGGCATGTCTCTGCCAATGATGATTTCCATGCTGGTGCAGGCACTGTACAATATTGTGGACAGCATTTTTGTGTCCAGAATCGATGAACTGGCCCTCAGGGCGGTGTCCCTGGCCTTTCCCATACAGAGTCTGATGATTGCCGTTTCTGCAGGGACGGCAGTGGGTCTCAATGCCTTTCTCTCCAAGACCCTGGGGGAAAAAGATTACGAAAAAGCAAATGCCATTTCGGTAAACGGTATTTTTGTTGAACTGCTCAGCTTCGTTCTCTTTGCACTGATAGGACTGTTTGTCAGCAGACCCTTCTACGCCAGTCAGACTACCCTGCAGGTGGTTGAGGATTACGGTACAACTTATCTTACCATCTGTTGTACGGCAAGTATCGGTGTTTTCATGCAGATGACCTTTGAAAGACTGCTGCAGTCCACGGGAAAAACCTTTTATGCCATGATTACCCAGGGTGTAGGCGCAATCATCAACCTGATTCTGGATCCGATTCTGATTTTCGGTCTTCTCGGCTTTCCCAAGATGGGAGTGGCAGGCGCAGCCCTGGCCACGGTCATCGGACAGATGACAGCTGCTGTTCTTGCAATTATTTTTAACCTGAAGGCTAACCATGAGTTGAGACTATCCTTCCGGGGATTTCGCCCGAACCTCCGGCTGATAGGACAGATATACAGGGTGGGAGTTCCCTCCATCATCATGCAGGCCATCGGCTCTGTCATGACCTACGGAATGAACCTGATTTTGGAGGCTTTCGGTGCTGCACAGACGGTATTCGGCATCTATTTCAAATTGCAGAGCTTTATCTTTATGCCGGTGTTCGGATTGAACAACGGCATGGTTCCCATCATTGCCTACAACTACGGTGCGGGAAAAAGAGAACGGGTGTTGAAGACCATGAAGAGCAGTATCGCCTATGC
This sequence comes from Acetatifactor sp., assembly GCA_051880315.1. Lineage (GTDB taxonomy): Bacteria > Bacillota > Clostridia > Lachnospirales > Lachnospiraceae > Acetatifactor. The sequence goes on along the minus strand of JBJENR010000056.1, from coordinate 14,353 downwards.
GGTGGGGATTATGCTGTTTGGACTGGCAGTCATGGAAATCATTCCGGGGCAGCTTATCGGTCTGTTTCAGGCCACCCCGGAACTCCTGGAAATCGGTATTCCTGCGCTGCGAATCATCTGCTTAAGCTTCTGCTTTGCAGGCTATTGTATCGTGGTGGGAAGTGTGTTCCAGGCTCTGGGCAACGGTGTCTACAGCATGTGCGTATCCATTGCCAGACAGCTTATCGTGCTGCTTCCTGTCGCCTATCTCTTCTCCTTAAGCGGTAATGTGAATCTCATCTGGTGGTCCTTCCCTATAGCGGAGATTGCCAGCGTGGCAATGAGCACTTTTTTCCTGATCAGAATAAACCGCAAGATTATCAGCAGGATTGGACATTGAGTCTGACGGCAGTGGATAACTGCGTAAATGTGCGGAAATTACTGACAAAATACAAGGGAATTGTCGACAAATCAAGAATATGGTTGACAAACGCGGTATGACTTTGCTATGATGTGTAATGTACAAAAGGGAGTAGTCGGCATATGTTTCATATGCTTGCATATCGTCAGTACGATTGATAAAATCCGGTATGTGACCAAGTGGCGAGACTTTTGTTGCAATAATTAAAGTGCAACAAAAAGCTCGCCTTTTTTGTTGCGGAAAGGATAGGGGACAAGAGAATGTTAGAGATTTTGCTTCAGTTAGGGTTGATGGTGTTGGGCTTTGTCATGCTCATTAAGGGAGCTGACTGGTTTGTGGATGGTGCTGCGGGTGTGGCTACCAAATTAAGAATTCCACAGCTGATTATCGGGCTGACCATCGTTGCCATGGGAACAAGTGCACCTGAGGCAGCAGTGAGTATCTCCTCAGCACTGAAGGGAAATGCAGATGCGTCAGCAGCAAGTGTTGCAGATATTACCATCGGTAATGTGCTGGGAAGCAATCTGCTCAATATCCTGATTATTCTTGGATTGACAGCGACAATTATTTCCATTAAGGTTGCGGAATCTACGGTGCGCTATGAGATTCCGTATTTGATAGTGATATCGGCTGTATTGCTTGGTCTGGGATACACGGACAATAAGATTACTCTGATAGAGGGCGTCATTCTCTGGGCACTTTTCATTGTATATTTTGTGTATCTGGTTGTTATGGCGAAGAAGAATATGGGAAACTCAGAGGAAGAGGTGAAGGTGAAGCCTGTCTGGCAGCTGCTTCTGTTTATCGTGATTGGTGTTGCAATGATTGTGTTTGGCAGTGACTTTGCCGTGGATGGTGCTACCGGTATTGCCCAGAAGCTTGGTATTTCCGAGAGAATTATCGGACTTACCATTGTGGCACTGGGGACATCCCTGCCTGAGCTGGTGACCTCTGTCACTGCGGCAAAAAAGGGTAATGCGGATATTGCCATCGGAAATATCGTGGGCAGCAACATATTTAATATCCTGTTCGTTGTAGGTACCACAGCGCTGATTACTCCTGTGGCTTTCGCTTCTAAATTTGTGATAGATGCGTTCATCTGTATCGGTGCAACTGTTTTATTGTGGCTCGGTGTGGTCAGAAAAAAGAAACTGACCAGAGCATTGGGCATCACAATGTTAGTTTGCTATGCAGGATATTTTGTGTACCTGCTGGTGGGATAAGGTAGGGCTTACCGGAACCGGTGCAATAGTTGTTAAATAACTATGCCATATCACTCTTAAATATGCTACACATCAACATAGGTGTGTAGCTTTTTTGATAAGGGGAGGGACACATGAGAGCTGTCAATATTTACGCGCTAACCAGAATGTGGGATGAAAAGCTTTTGGCGAAATACGAAAAACACCTGTCAGGTAGGAACTATGGTCTGCAGATCAGGAGCTGGGAGATTCTGGGACTCCGAAGTCTGGCGGAACTTTTGTGCGATGAAGATGGAATCTATGATCGACTTTCCTTTTTCTATTCTTTTCAGATCCCGAAGCTTGGAAAAGAGATGGATCTTCTTCAGATTACCGAGGACCGGGTGGTGAATATAGAGCTAAAAAGCGAGGCGGTTTCCGAGGAGAAGATGAAAAAGCAGTTACTTTTAAATAGGCACTATCTCTCTTCTTTGGGGAAGCATGTGTACTTGTATACTTATATCAGCAGTAGAAACCTCCTCTTTCGTCTGACTAACGGGGACCGGCTGGTAGAGTGTAAAGTCTCTGAACTGAGGGGGATTCTCAGCCCGACGTGCGATTGTATTACAGAGAATATCGAGTCCCTTTTCAGCGAGGAAAAGTATATGATTTCACCGCTGACAGAGCCTGACCGGTTTCTTAGGAGAGACTATTTCCTGACCTCTCAGCAGAGGGATATTCGTGGGAAAATCCTTGCAGATATTACAAGAGGCAATTTATTCCGGGGCTACTGCGGTCTGCCCGGGACAGGGAAAACTTTGCTTTTGTTTGATATTGCCATGCAGTTATCGGCCAAGCAGAGGGTGGCGGTCCTGCATTTTGGCAACTCCTCGGCGGAATTAATACGATTACAGAAAATTCTGAAGAGAGTGGACCTGTATGCGTTGGAGACTTTGGAGGAGAATACAGAAGCTTTCTGGAATCATCTGGCGCAGTATTCCTGTGTGTGCGTGGATGAAGGGCAACGTATGTCGGAAGAATTCTTACGACATCTGGTCGTCTTTGCCAAAGAGAAGTCCTGCCCTGTTGTCATCTCCTATGTGTACGAAGAGGTGCTCAGCCCCGAAGAGCGGGAGAGCAATGTTGCCGAGAGGCTTTCAGAACTACCGGAGTATGTGGCTTACAGACTGACGAATCGGATCCGTGCCAATGCACAGCTTTCTAATTTTATTCAGAATCTGGTAAATCTGAAAAAGGGGAGACGAAGAGGACCTTTCCCTTTGGTGGAGGTGGCCTATGCCGGGAACCGGGAGGAATTGGGCTGGATGCTGGAGCATTATGAGAAGCAGGGATATCAATACCTGCCCCTTCCACCGGTAAATACGGATACAGAGGAGACTAATGGTAAGCAGGAGAGATTGGAGAATAAGGATTACCCCAAGGTCGTAATGGTCATGGACAGACGGTTTGCCTATGATGAGAAGGGGTATCTCAGAGAGATTTCGCAGAAGGATAATACCCACGCCGTTGCCAGACTTTTTCATGGATTAAATCGCGCCACAGGAGCTTTGGCACTGGTGGTTCTGGATAATCCAACGGTATTTCGGGAGATTCTGTTCATCCTGCAGGGGGAGAGAGATACGCAATCCAATAGCAAGGAACTTGAGTTTCCGTAAACTGTAATTAAAAAACGAACATGTCTGTCCAAACAAGTGACTGTCCAAACAAGTGTCCAAACAAGTGCCAACAATTCCTTGACTTTTCCTGTGACATATTCTATAATCATTTCATCGGTAACCATTCGGTTTGACCGACGGGAAAGTGAAAATCGTAACCATCCGTTAGGATGTCATTGGCATTCGCCAACTTTTTCACAGAAAGTACAAGAAAATACGGAAACTAGTTGGCAAAGCGGTTTGTCTTTTTTGCTATTCCTTTTTTATACAGAATGGATCAGCTTCTTTGCCGGAAGGAGGAGCATGGGAAAATACGATGCCATTGACAAGGAATTTGTCCGGGAGCCGGAACATGCGGCAGAAATCATATCCAACGTCGTTTATAAAGGCAGGTTACAGGTGCTGCCGCAGGACCTTGAAGAATTACATGAAAAATGTAAATCAAATAGGAATAGGGAAGTGGAACTGGAGAGAGATGCTTTGTTTTTATGCCCAAAGCATGCAGTAAAGTATGGAATAGAAGTGGAGAATTATGCAGATTATGGTATGCCTAGGAGAATCCTGGGGTATGATGCCGGAGAGTATGAAAAGGAAGCAAATGAAATCTGGAAAGAGCATGTAAAGAAGAATGACTTGAAGGTTTTTGTGGAACGAAAAAGCAGGATGAAGGAGACGGAGGGATACTATGGGATCGTGAATGTAGTTGTATACCTAGGCGCAGGGCATTACAAGGGAAAACGTTCACTGAAGGAATGCCTGAAAAATCCACCTGATAGGATAAAGCCACTGATTTATGAACAGATTGAAGATTATCAGTTCAAGCTATTTGAGGTGGAGAAGGAGAATCCGGAGAATTATCATACAGAACTGCGCCAGTTCATTGAAGCCATGCAGGCAAGATATGACAAGAAAAAGCTCAGTAGCCTGTTTGAAAGAGAGGAATTTCAGAATCTTTCGACATTGACTCAGAAGGCACTGGCAGTACATCTGGATAATAACCATATATGTAGAAAAGTGATTGAGGAGGGCGAGAATATGTGTAAAGCATTGCGGGATTTGGAAAAGGATTGGAAGAGGGAAGGAGAACAAAAACAACTTCTGTATCTGCTTTGTAAAAAAGCGAGAAAAGGGAAGAGCCTGAATGTTATGGCGGAGGAACTGGAAATGGAGCAGGAAGAATTAGAGGCTATGTACAATGTTGTAATGAAGTTTTCCCCGAATTATGATGTGGAGAGAGTCTGCGAGTATCTGGGGGATAGGATTCTGATTTTAGGAAGGTCTTGACAAGTGGAGGACAATGTGGCTATAATTACTTGACCCGAGGAGGGTAAATAACTGAATGGATATGGCGGAATTCATGACAATTGAACTTGTTCAATTGTAGGCAGACGCGGAGGAAGCGGCTGCCAGGGATTCATTTGGTTAGGCGGATATGGCGGAATTGGCAGACGCGCCAGATTTAGGTTCTGGTGGGCACTCCCGTGCAGGTTCAAGTCCTGTTATCCGCAGTGTGATTTTTCCCTTGTTTTAAGGGGGTTGAGAGGTTTTCGGGGTGTTAGACCCCGTTAGACCTCTCTTTTTTATGCTTTCTTTTGACGACCAAACAAATCGTTCCAAGTTTCACAATCAACAGAGCACGCACGCCTGTCTTTGTTGTAGTGGCGTGTCATTTCAATGGTGGAGTGACCGGCAGTCTTCTGGATAATAGCCTCGTCTACTCCTGCTTCGTAAAGCTTTGTGATGCCCAAATAACGCACTTTGTGGCTTGAATGGTAGTTACCCCACACTCTTTACAAAAAGCCATTAGATGGTTGTTAAAATGCTTTGTAGTGATAGACCATTTCCCCTTCTGGTGGATTTGGGGCAGAAAGTGATGAAGGTATTGTTTGCGGGTGCGATTGCGTGTTATAGTAAAGAGGCAGATAAATATGTGGATTTGGTAAAAACTGATTTCTGAAGGATAGTTAGGAATATTAGGTCTATAGGAGAGCGCGTGTTGAAAAAGATTCCAAATGGCAAAGGAGCACTAGGAATATTAGGTCTATAGGCAAGCATACATCAAAAAAGATTCCAAATAGCGAAGGAGTGCTGGAAATATTAGGTCGATAGGAGAAATTGTGAAAAATGGATTCCAATTCTAAAGGATAAAAGAATTTGGTAGATCTCAATTTGTCGAACACATGAAACTTGGAAGGTTGGGATGCCGAAAGGTTTGATTGTTTTTTGATTGTGTACAGCGGAAGGAAAAAAGATGAAAAAATTGATTAGAGTTGCAAGGGAAGAAGATGCAGGAGAATTGCTAAATATATATGCACATTATGTTAAAAATACAGCAATTACATTTGAACATGAAGTTCCAACGTTGGAAGAATTTACATGGAGAATAAAAGAAACACTTCATAAATATCCTTATTTGGTGGCAGTGGTCGATGGGAAAATTGTTGGGTATATTTATGCCGGTAGATTCAGAACAAGAGCATCGTATGCGTGGAGTGCATCGATATCAATATATATAGATAAGCAGTTTCACAGAATGGGAATTGGGAAGATGCTTTATGCAGAAGTTGAAAATATTTTGGTAAAACAAAATGTTGTCAACGTATATGCAGGAGTCGCAGAACCGGTGGAAGAAGATGAATATCTTACGCGTAATAGCGAACATTTCCATGAAGCTATTGGCTATGAGGTTGTTGCAAGATATCACGAATGCGGAAGTAAATTTGGCAGATGGTACAATGTAGTTGAGATGGAAAAAATAATAGGTAAGCGTACATATCCACCCAAGGAATTTATTCCGTTTGAAAAATTGGAGAAATGAATTTGTGATGCTTTTAGGAGTGTGATTTGTATGAAGAAGATAGAAAATTCAGATATTATTTTGGTGAAAAAGATTTGACGGGAGAGACAATATGGATAGTTTGTTCTATGAGGGGTTGATAGAGAATGACGTCAGCAAACTGCTGGCGGCACCAAAAAGTGATTTGCATAATCATTCGACGAAAGGATGCAGACGGGCTTGGCTGGCAGAACGGGTTAATATAGATTTACCGCATCCACCGCAATTGCTGGGTGGGCTTGATGGAATGCAGAAATGGTTCCGGTTGATGGTAAAGCCGTTTTGCGAGGGATATGAGGGAGTTGTGATGAGATGGGAAGGCGCATTTGCGGAAGCAAAACGCAATAATATTGAACGTCTGGCTATGAATTTTGGGACTCCTGATATCGATATGGTAGGCGGTATTGAAGCTTTCCAGACACTTATTGAAGGTTTACACAGGACATATTGTCCTAACATGATTTTTGAGCCGGAGTTAACGTATGCATCTTCCTGCGATGCATCTTCCGAAGCAGAAAAACTCGATCAATATGCTCATACGGGTTACTTCAAATCCATCGATGTGTGCGCAGGGGAAAATGTTCAACTGTTTGAAGCCTTTCTGCCACTGTATAGGAAAGCAGAATTTTATCACCTGACCAAGAAGATGCATGTTGGCGAAACAGGGTCTGCAGAGGACGTCAGAAGAGCAGTTGAGGTACTGGGTCTATCTGAAATTCATCATGGGATTAATGCCTGTGCTTCAAAGGATACTATGCGGTTTCTGGCAGACAATCATATTCAGCTTAATGTTTGTCCAAGCAGTAATGTTATGCTGGGATTTGTGAAAGACTATAAGAATCACCCGATCAAAACACTTGTGGAGAACGGAGTTACGGTGACAATCAATACTGACGATTTACTGATATTTGATAGTACGATAGAAAACGAATATCTGTTACTATATCGTGCAGGTACATTAAGTGCAGAGCAATTGGACGAGATAAGACGTATTGGTCTAAGTACATAATCTATTTGTGCAAAGAATTCAAAATTTCCCAAGTGACTGGACTTTTGGGGGGGGAGGAGATAGAAAAATCGGAATAAGTGGATTTGTAGATGAATCCGGGGATTTCGGTGAATATGAAAAGCATGCACCATATTATATTATTACTATGTTATTTTACTTCACGCTTGGATGTGATATTAAGTATAAGTCGTTTGTCTATAGAAAATCGGAGTATGAAAATATATTAAGCTGGAAGCAAGAATGGCGAGAGATTTAAAGAAAGATTTCTTGAAAGGTATTAAGAAGAAAGAATTTATATAGAGAATTTAACACGCTGCTCTTTACATGAGTAGCATGTGGCAGACTTTTGTCATGGCAACCTGTTCCGAAGGCATGGGAACGCCGTGTTGTCATCAAACCACATGTGAAGGAGGCTCATGTCAAGAGCAGAGTGAGATGATATACAGAGGAAAAGGTAGCAAATATGAGAGTATCAGAAATTACAGAGGCAGATTTGACTGATGATATAATTGACAGAATATTATTTGAGAATTTGAATGACACTGGCGGCGATGTTGATTGTATTATTGTTTTAGGGAGTATAAAAGCTGCCAAATACAGGGTTCCGATTGCGGCAAATGCTTATAATACAGGTAGGGCCAATAAAGTAATGTTATGTGGAGGCGCATTAAGGGAATTTGCTGAAGGGAAAATGATGGAAGCGGAACATATGAAAAACAAGGCTTTGCAATTAGGTATTCCTGAAACAGATATAATTTTGGAAAATACATCACAAAATACAGTTGAAAATATTCTGTGTGCAATGGTGGAATTACAGAGAACATTTTGGTTAAACCGAGTGAGTAAGGTACTGTTAGTAACGACAACATATCATATGAGACGAAGTTTGGCTCTCGCAAGATATCTATTCCCGGAACATATTGAGATAATTCCATGTCCCGCAGATGATGAAAATACAGGGCGAGATAATTGGATGAATACACCAAAAGGTATTGAAAGAGCAAGAGGAGAAGTATTAAATATCCTTAGGTGTGTTGAAAATAGAGTTATCCCTGATTTTGAAATTTAATATGTGATTAGAGGGAGGGGATTATGGAACTATCGATTGCGTTTCTTCAGTTGTTGCCTGAAGGAAGTTTAACGGAAAATATGAACAAGGGTATAAAAGCTTGTCGTGAGGCGAAAGAAAGAGGTGCTGATATTGCACTGTTTCCTGAAATGTGGAGTACAGGATATCGTTTTCCGCATGATATGGAGGTATTGCGAGAACTGGCCATCTCAGAAGAAAGCACGTTTATAAAAAGGTTTTCGGAAACTGCTTCAGAACTGGATATGGCAATTGCAATCACTTTCCTTGAAGAACACGAACCAAAGCCAAGAAATACAGTTTGTCTTTTTGACAGACACGGTAAACTTGTATACCGCTATTCCAAGGTGCATATCTGTGATTTCGGAGAGGAGGATGATGAAGGCGTTTTAGATGCGGGCGATAACTTTATTACAAAGGATCTGGACACCCAAAAAGGAATCATCAAAGTAGGATCGATGATCTGCTATGATCGCGAGTTCCCTGAGAGTGCAAGAATACTGATGCTTCAGGGGGCAGAACTGATTCTTGTTCCCAATGCCTGTCCGATGGAAATTAACCGCCTGTCTCAATTGCGAGGCAGAGCATATGAGAATATGCTCGCTATAGCTACCTGTAATTATCCTTCCCCTCACCCGGACTGCAATGGACACTCCACTTTGTATGATGGTGTCATATATTTACCTGGTATGCCGGGTTCAAGGGATATGTGTGTATTTGAGGCAGGAAGCGAAGAAGGAATCTATATAGCAAAACTGGATATCGATATGCTTCGAGACTATCGAAGGCGGGAAGTATGGGGAACCAAGCATCGTAGACCGGATTTGTACGGGGCTATAGCTGACAGATAAAGACAGAAAATATTACATATTGACATGACTGTTTATTGAGAGTAAACTATAGTTGTTTATTGAGAATAAACAGGAGGACGACATATGGGAGATTCAAAATTAGGGGTTGTAGAAACAAGGTTTGCAGAGATTATTTGGGAACATGAACCGATTGCATCGCGAGAGCTGTCCGAGATATGTAACAGAGAACTGAATTGGAAACGTCCAACGACATACAATGTACTTCGAAAGCTATGTGAGAAGGGCATTTTTCAGAACGTGAATGGGATAGTATCTTCTGTTCTTTCCAGAGAGGAATATTATGGGATGCAAGGGGAAGAGTTTGTTGAGGAGGCTTTTCAAGGGTCCTTACCGGCATTTGTAGCTGCATTTACTTCCAGAAAACAATTATCTGATGCTGAAATAAATGAATTGATTTCTATTATTCAGGGAAAGAAGGAAAAATAGATGTCAGATAAAGTCAGTTCCTTCCTTGCAGATAGGGTTTTCCTTCAGATTTTGAATATGAGTATCACTGCCGGCATTATTATTTTAGTAGTATTGCTTGTTCGTGTTCTGCTAAAAAAAGCGCCTAAGATTTTTTCTTATGCATTATGGGGAATCGTGTTGTTTCGTCTTTTGTGCCCGATTTCCTTTTCTTCATCGGTATCCGTTTTTAATTTGATGAAGCATCCTAAGGTGAATTCCGGTGAAATCACCTTTGTGATAAACGAACAGATTAGAAATACTGCGGAAGGCAACCGGGATCAAAATGAATATACGAATTTAACGCCGCATATTCCGGAATATGTTGGTTTTAACGGACATGAATCTTTGAAGGAAGAAGTTTTCGAAGGGAATTCATTTGGTATCGATGCTGAAAAAAATGCCAACGAAATTGTTGAAGGAAATGAGCAATTGGAGGATGGATTTGCCGACAAAGATTCAAATGTCATGAAAGATAATCATCTGAATTCAGGATGGCTGTATTTTCTTTGTACTATCTGGATACTTGGAATATTCGTGCTTGTTTCCGTCAATGCAATCAGATACATTCGTTTACGAAAAAAAGTATCAGCTTCGCTGCAACTTCGCGAAAATATCTACCTGTGTGACGATATACAGACACCGTTTTGCCTGGGAGTGATAAATCCGAAAATATATCTTCCTTCCATCTTGGAAAAAGAGGAGATGGAATACATTATTTTACATGAGAGACATCACATCAAAAGACTTGACCATGTTGTAAAGCTTTTGGCATTTTTTGCATTGTGTATTCATTGGTTCAATCCCCTTGTCTGGGTAGCGTTTTCATTCGCCGGAAGAGACATGGAAATGAGCTGCGACGAGGCGATTATGCGAGAGATGGATAAGGATATCCGCGCTCAGTATTCCGCATCCTTACTTCATCTGGCTACGGGAAGAAAAGTTCTTATGTCTTCGACCCTATCTTTTGGAGAAGGGAATCCGAAACAGCGAATTAAGAATATCATGAATTATAAAAAGCCTGCATTTTGGGTAATCTTGGTGTCGATTACGGGATGCATTCTGGTAGCAATTACGCTTCTTTCGAATCCAATTTCAAGTGAAAATACAAGCATTTCGGAGGATGTAAGTACAAACGGGGTTTTAGAAGAGAATACAAGTATTCCGGCGAATGAAAGCGTAAATGAAAGTGAAGAGACACAGCAAAATTCTGTGAGCCCAAATGAAACGGTTGAACCGGACGGTTTGGAGGATACGGAAACGAGTCTGTTTCATCCTGAATATGAAAGACTGATTAAATTAGCTGAGGAAGTATTGCAGGATCCTATAAAGGCTCAAGAGGAACAGAAACGATATGTTGATGAAAACGGAGAGCCACTTTTTTCTACAGAGCTTTTCGTAAAAAGCGATGATCCCAGCCAGGAATTAGGATATCTTGTTCAGGACATGAATGGGGACGGGATAAAAGAATTGATGTTTGGAGTCAATTTCCTGGATGGAGAATACGAAGAACATTTTATACTTGACCTTTATACCTTGAAGAACGATAAAGCAATTCATGTATTTGATGGCTGGTGGCGAAACCGCTACTATCCTACTGATAATGGAGATTTTATCAATTTCTGGACCGCTTCAGCGGAGGAACATGGGTATATTCTTTATCAGTTTGATGGGGAAAAACTGAATGAGGGAGAGGAGATACCGGAGGAAAACCTGGAGAAGTATAACAGAGTATATCCCTATTTCATTCCTTTCGGGGCAGATTGGGAGGAACTGGAGGATATTGATGGAAATGGGCAGCCGGAATATGTAGTATACTACGATGAAGATAATGGTGATAGTTATGAACATAATGTATTTGTTTATGCTTTCAACCTGGAAAAAATCTATAGACATGAAGATTTACTCTTTGTAGATGTGCGTGATACAAAGTACATGGATCTTGACCGGGATGAAGAAAAAGAAGTGGCAATTCGCATGTTCCCTCATGTCAATTCCATGCCGTTGATGGAATATGCAGTCATCAAAGAAAAAAATGGAAATTGGGAAAAGCTGGAAATGTATCAGGGGGAAGATATTCTGGATAACACTTTTCCAATTTCCATCGTAAAAGGAGAGGGACAATTTGAGGCTAAGCTTTCTGTTGATGGGCTGGATAAAGAACTTATCATCAATTTCGAGAACCGGTATAACTATTGGAAGAAGGCTGCTGAAGATACGGTAGAATATGCATCCTTTGCTCAGAGTGCGAAGTATTACTATGATTGGGAAATTCTGAACATGAGGAAGGATTCTGTCTGCGCCCATACCTCAGCTTGGGGTGTTTGGAATATCCAATATGGAACGTATAAGGAGCAGGATTGTCTGATCGCAGAGCAGGGAATTCAAGGATATAGCAAAGAAGATCTCTGGGGAAATGTATTTATCTATTTTGACTATGCTTCCAATGGAAAAATCAGAATCCTTGATTTAACCTTTATTCCGTATGAAGAAGAATATGTCAGTTCTTTCGTAAGAAGCCAGGTGGAGGTCTTTGCTTCCCATTGGGATGAGTTACATACATCACTCGATGAGGAACCGACCGATGCCCGGTTCGCTCTGGTAGATTTGAATCATGATGATGTATTGGAATTATTGGTTTCAGAGCAGATAGGTACCGGTCATTATACCTATACCGGAATCTATCAGGTTCAGAATGGTCAGATTAAGGAAATAAAGAATAACATGCAATTTGAGGGCTCTGAACCTGATTTGATTGTCTCATGGTTAGACATGTATAGGGATCCCGATACAGCTTTGGAATACTATGTTACACAGGATGATTTACGAATATATGCAAGAGAATATTATCAAACCTATGGAGGAATCTATTTGTCCGAGGATGGAAATTCTCTTGAATATGAATTGATTGCAAGAGAGCATGTTTTATATGAGCCTGAAAGGCATGAATATTGCGATGCAAGTAATCAGGACTTATCTAAAAATAACTTTGAAAAGCTGATTGAGAATTTCTATCAGAATAAAGGATATGAGCACAAACAGGTACATTTATCCTGGATGGAGAAAAGGAAAGCTTCGGAATATGAAGGAACGTATGCAATTGAAACAAGACTTATTAATTCCTATCAAGGCTTCAGGGAGGTAGATGGAAATGTTGATTTCCAAAAGCTTTCCGCAGACATCAGATTTGATTCCGATTCCAGAAAATTCTATTTTTCCAGTCAGGGTATAGAAACATCGGATGGATTTGATATTATGCCATATTGGGATTACATTTTGAATACTGCGCGCATGGAGGAGTCTAGGGATTCTTTGTATCATCGATATTCGCTCTTTTTAGGCGGAGAGATGGATGAGGAGGAATATCCGGGACAGTTTTCTCCCGGTGAATGGCAGGTTGAAACACAAGATGAATATTTTGTGGCATACAGGCAGGTTTATGGGTTTGAACAATTTGGGGATCTCTGGGGCAGAATGGAAGTGCCTTTCTCTTTATCAGAACAGGGAAATATTACAGTTCGCAAAGTTGCATTTATACCAACTGATTCCATGAAGCGACTGGCAGGACAATATTCAGGCGGAGATTATATGGAGTCCTATCAGGAAATCATCAAAGCTTATAGGACCTTTGCAGAGGAAATAAAAGAAAGTTGGGAATTGGCAACTGCTTATCAAGTGGTAGGTCGTTCCTATATCTGTGAGGAATATGCAGCAGCAGTAAGTACAGGTACGCCGGTTTATCTTATTGATGATATGAATCAAGATGGGATACCGGAGCTATTTATTGGAATCCAAGACAATCAAGGGAATACGAATATTTATGACATATATACCTGGAGTAATCATTCTTCTTATCAGTTACTACGAGGAATCGGATATCGAAATGGAACCTGTATTCTGTGCGAGGATGGGATCATCAAGAATATAACAAATGTTGGTAATGGTGAATACCGGATTAAGTATCAAAGGCTACCGCGGTATAGTACAACCCTGGAAACTTTTGGAGAACTCAATGTTTTTAGAGAAGACACAGGAGCATACACCTACGAATATCAGGAGGAAATTATTTCCAAGAACGAAGCTGATCGTATTATGGAAAGATATCGAGAAATAGATTTGAAACTGTCAAATATGTTAGAAGAATCGTAATGTTCTGGTAGTGCCGGCAAAGGAATGAAAAAGATATAGGAAATCCCCCTGAATCTATGGTATTATTGTAGATATTAGTGATGCAATTCAAAAGTATCTTGAATGGTAGGGGAGAATCTGGTTATGACATACGAAGAAATCAGAATAAATGCAGAAATTGAAGCATTAATCAACAAAGGCAACAATAACCTGGGAAATCTTGGATATACAGAACATGGAAAGGCGCATGGAACGCTTGTTGCTCAGAGGGCGGCATATGTTTTGGAACAATTAGGTTATTCAGAGCATGATAAGGAACTGGCAAGAATTGCCGGATACATGCATGATATCGGGAATTCAGTTAACCGTAGTCATCATGCAGAGTATGGTGCTCTTCTGGCCAACTCGATTCTGGAAAAAACAGATATTAGCATGGAAGACAGAATCACAATTATGTCAGCAATAGGAAATCATGATGAATCAACGGGGCGAGCAATGGATCCGGTATCTGCAGCTTTGATTATTGCAGACAAAACAGATGTGAGGAGAAGCAGAGTAAGGGAACAGCAGAAATCAACTTTCGATATTCATGATAGAGTTAATTATGCAGTTACGGAATCAAACCTTATTTACAGTGATGAGAATAAAGCATTTACACTTGATTTGAAGCTTGATACCGATATTTGCACTATGTATGAGTATTTTGAGATTTTCCTTACC
>JBJENR010000055.1:27388-55119 GCA_051880315.1 Acetatifactor sp. | reverse complement strand
ATTACCCATGAACATGAGCATAATCATTTCCTGAAATCAGAAGAACATAAGCATACTCATCAAGGTTTTATGAACAGTGAAGAACATAGATTAGCACATATGAAAGGGATGTAGCAGACGTTAGGATAGTTGTATCAAAGGATACAGAACCAGAAGCGGAGGAAGGATGAGAATAGAAACAGAGAGGCTCGTTTTAAGAAATTATACAGATGATGATTATAACGATCTATATGAATATTTATCAGATTCAGAGGTTGTAGCTTTTGAACCCTATAAGCCCATGTCTGAGAGTGAAGTACATGAAAACCTGGCTTGGAGAATATCTACCGAGGAAATGATTGCTGTGGTAGAGAAGAAATCAGGTAAGATGATAGGAAACATATATCTTGGCAATAGGGACTGTGGGAATAAGGAAATTGGATATGTATTTCATCGGAGCTTCTGGGGAAAAGGGTATGCTACAGAGGCATGTAAGGCGGTCATTTCCAGCGCATTTTCATCCGGAACTCACAGAATCTATGCGGAGTGTGATCCCAATAACAGTGCTTCATGGAAGCTTTTGGAAAGGCTTGGTTTTGTTCGTGAGGCATATTTCAAGCAAAATGTGTACTTTTGGAAGGATGAGAACGGAAAGCCGATCTGGAAAGATACTTATGTGTATTCCTTGCTTACTAACTGTTCGAATCAATATATATGACAACATTCGATAATTGCAGAATGGGAAGAAAAGAGAAAGTAGAGAGAGGGCAAAAAATGCAGGATATAGAGACCGACAGATTATTATTGCATATAAAAACCCTAGAGGAAATGGGACGGAGTATGGTGAATGGTGATGAAATGTCCATGGATTTTTATCGTGCCTATAAATATCACGAAGAGAATGAGCCGGGGTATGACCTGGAGTGGTTACGGTTGTGGGATTTCTATTTGAGAGATAGTAACACGGTGATTGGAGGAGCCTGCTTTATGGGACAGCCAAATGAAAAAGGTGAAGTAGAAATTGGATATGGAATCTCAGTTCATGAATAAAGGAGGTAGCCTTGTTTAGAGCGGCGTAATTCTGCCGCTTTTGCGGCGCCACCGTCGCTTGCGGGTTGTATTGCATACATAGACTATATACAAATAGTTTCGGCTAAATAAGAGGCTTTGTTGACGTAGGTGTGAACAGATATAAATGTGAATGATTACGTGCTGCTACAAAATCAGGGAATTGCGGAATTTTTTGGGACTAATGCCAACCCTTGAGGTAAAGGCATTGATAAAGCTTGCACTTGAACTATACCCCAGAGAAAATGCGATATCCGAAATGGTTCTGTTCGTAGAGCGCAATATGGTTTTGGCATAATTTATTTTTAGTCTCGCCAGATATTCTATGGGAGAACAACCGGTTTCTGCACGGAACTGATGAGACAGATAGCTTGCACTGATGTTTACATGGTCAGCCAGAATATCCAGGGACAATGGTTCCTGGATATTTATTTTCATGAAGCTAATAACCTCTGCAATGATTTCTGACACTGGGGAAGGCGCTGTGGTAGTAACATCGTTAAATGCCTGCATTTGACAGAGAATGCTGTAAGCTATACAGGACAATTCGATGTCAGAGGGATGTTCATTTTTTTCCAGGCATGAAAGAAGCTTGTCCAGCTTTTCCATTATCTCCCGGTGCTTTGCCAAACGAAACACAGGGGATTCATTTTGCGAGATTAAATGTTCTGTCAGGTTTCGTGCAGTTGGTCCGTCATAGTGAAAAAACAAAAACTCGCAGGAAGTGGAGCAATAATAACTATGGGGCTTGTTACAGTCAATCAGTACAATTTCCTGTTCTTTCGCGGTATGCAGTTGATTTTGGAACCGGATATGAAGCTCTCCGGAGGGAATGTAGATAAATAGGGGCGAGGTATTTCCTTCTCTGACGATTTTATAGTCCGAATTGCAGTAAAAATGTCCGCACAACAGCATATATGTATAGTATTCACGGAACATTTCTGAGGGGGAGAAAAAATAATACACGGACCCCTCCAGCGTTCCTTTCTCATAACAATTCATAAATCGTTTCTCCTTGTATAATAAGTTATAACTGGTTTAAATCATGATTCAACTCGGACAATAGGTAGTGACCGCACAGTGTAGAATTGTGGAGATCACTTTATATTATCCGGAATGGTTATCATTTATCATATATAGTTTCTTCCTGTTAGTCAATATGAAAAGCAATTTGAATAAATTTTTTAGCAACCGGAAGTAATGATTTCTTTTGAAACAAATGATAAAATATGGATAGTAAACAAATGAAAGGAAACATGCAAGGAAAGCAGAATGAAGTATTATTTGGGATTAGATGTGGGTGGAACCAATCTGGCCGCAGGAGTGGTGGATGAGGAGTATCACCTGATAAGTAAAGTGTCGATTCCATCCGGCGCCGGGCGCAGTATGGAAGAAATAACAGCAGACATGGAAAGGGTAACAAGGTCTGCAATACAGAAGGCCGGACTGACTGTGGAAGAGTTTGAGACCTGGGGAATCGGTATGCCAAGCTATGTGAATCCCAAAACAGACTTATTGGTGCATGCCAATTGCTTTGGCTGGAGGAATGTTCCAATCTATCAATATCTGGAGGATAAACTTCCACTGAAGGTGCTCATCGAGAATGATGCCAACTGTGCGGCGCTGGGAGAGACCCTGGCAGGAGCAGCAAAGGAGGAAGAAAACGTAATCATGCTGACGCTGGGAACCGGTGTGGGCGGTGGGGTTATCATTGATAAGAAAATCTATTGCGGTGCAGATATGATGGGAGCAGAGCTGGGACATGCAAAGCTGGTTTACAATGGAATCACCTGTACCTGTGGTCAAAAGGGCTGCGTGGAGGCATATTGCTCAGCCACGGCATTAATCAGGCAGACGAGGGAAGCGGCAATGTCAAACAAAACATCTGTATTGTGGGAGCTGTGCAACGGCGACATGGAACGCATAGAAGGAAAGACATTGTTTGAGGCGGTGAAGCTGTCAGACCCCACGGCAGAACAGGTACTGGAGCAGTACATTGAGTACCTGAGCAGTGCGATTTCGACATATATTACGTTGTTTCGTCCGGATAAAATCATTCTGGGCGGTGGTATTGCGGAGGCAGGAGAGCTACTGCTAGACCCTTTACAGCAAAGGCTTGTTCCGAATACTTTTGCCGGAACTGAAATAGGTGTTCCCAAGATTGTAAAAGCAAAGTTAGGAAATGACGCCGGAATTATCGGTGCAGCATTTCTTGAAAAATATGGAGTTAAGAGGAGGAGAACTCAAAATGACAGATAAGAAAAGAGAGATACTTGAATCAATGAAGGGTGGACTGATTGTGTCCTGCCAGGTACAACACGATGATCCGGTGTATTCCATGGATTTTGTGGTAAAAATGGCAAAGGCCGCTGAGTGGGGCGGTGCAGTGGGAATCAGAGCGAATTCACCGGACCAGATTGCAGAGATTAGAAAGAGTGTTACACTGCCGATTATCGGACTTTATAAAATCTGGCATGAGGACACGGATGTGTTTATCACACCCACACTGGAGGCGGCAAAGCAGGTGTGGGAGGCCGGTGCGGAAATTATAGCATTAGATTGTACCGCGCAGATCACTCACGAAGGAAGACCGGCTTACGAGCTGCTTCCGATTGTGAAGAAGGAAATTCCGGAGGCAATTATTTTTGCAGATGTTTCCAATTATGAGGAAGCAAAGAGAGCAGTGGAGCTGGGGGCTGATATTGTGGGACCCACTCTGTATGGTTACACGGAGGAGACAAAGCACATCGAACAGCCGGATTTAAGAGAATTTGCAAGAATGTGCAGAGATTTCGGCAATGAGGTCTGCATGATTATGGAAGGTCATGTATACACCCCGGAGGATGCCATGAAATGCCTGTACTTAGGCGCTCATTCCGTGGTTGTGGGCAGTGCCATTACCAGACCGCACCTCATTACAAAGCGATTTGTGGATTTGCTTTCCGGTTATCAGAACAACTGGCGTGATGCAGAAAGAAGCAAGCATTAACCATAGGAAAACATCAATATGATTCGGCCTGTGAGAAAGTGTGACGGGCATTGAGAAAGGCAAGGGAATTCATATGGTAAAATTTGATGTAGACGGTGCTCAGAATGTAGAAGTAAGCAAGAAAATCCCCTGTGAAAAGCCATTACTTCAACAGCTGGAGATTATGGAGCAGTACACAGAAACGCACAGGAAATATACCGGTTTTTCCAAGGAACGCCGGGAGGTGGAATGCCTGAAGGTCATCTATCCGAGGATGTTCAGGAGCATTGAAGAAAATGATCTGATTGCAGGCCGGCTTGATTTTCTCCCCATTGGTTTTGGTACTGTCACATCCGTGGGCGGTGTGGGGCATTACTGCGTATTTGCCAAGCTCCGTGCATTTCAAAAGGAAATTGCTGCTTTAGGCAGCGAATATAGCGACCGGGTGGAAAGGCTTTATTCCTACTGGCTTGACCATGATTTGAAAACAGATTACTGTAAAAGAACGTTGACTGAGACTACCATTGGGCGTTTCATTGATGTAAATTACCCGCTTATTGCTACCGCCAGGCTATCAGGAATGATGTTGGATTATCCGAAGCTGCTTGACAATGGTGTTTCGGGATTGAGACAGATGATTGAAGACGCAGGAAAAGAGGAGCCCGGAAATGAGTTTTACATTGCGAGCCTGGAATGTCTGGACATCGTAAACGCAAGCGCGGATTATCTCCGGGAACAGGCAGTCAGGCAGCTTGAGGCGCTTCCGGAGGATAATGAGAAACGAAGAAAAGAGCTTCGTCATATGGCTGAGGGGCTTGGAAAAATCCGTACCGACAAGCCGGAGACCTTCCACGAGGCATTGCAGCTCTTCTGGCTGTACGCCCTTTTGGCAGGTGTGATTAATTATGGCAGGCTGGATGATTTCCTTGGACCGTACCTGGTAAAAGATCTGGAAAACGGAACCCTGACAGAGGAGGAAGCATATGAATATCTGCGTTCTCTCTGGACGATGATTGAGAACCGCAGAACCACCGTAAACGGCCGGGTAATTGTGGGCGGCAGGGGAAGGAAGCATCCCAAGGAAGCGGATGTATTTATGCGCATAGCACTGAAGGTATGTAAGGATTGCCGTTATGTGGAACCCCAGTTTACCCTGCGGATTGATGAGGATACCTCCGAGGAGACCTGGCAGGCGGCGCTGGATGCCATTGGCGCCGGAGCAACCTATCCCACACTTTATAATGATATCGTGAATGTTCCTGCTGTTTCTTACGGCATGCGTGTGAAGGAAGAGGATGCAGAACGATATGTACCCTTTGGATGTACGGAATTCGTCCTGTGGGGCAAGAGCACGGGAACACCCAATATCTGTATTAATCTGTTGAAGCTTTTAACGATTTATATGAACGACGGAATTGATCCGGTGGACGGAAGGAATAAAGCGGGTGATATCGTTACAAAGAAGATGACGGATGTCACTTCCTTTGAGGATTTTTATGCCGGCTACAGGGAGCTGTTGGATTATTATATGAATTTGTCCGCTGATGCACAGTACAGCTCTTACAGTATCATGAACGAACACGTTGGCTTTCTGTTTACAAGTATACTGATGGATGATTGTATAGCAAGAGGGAAAGCGCTCCTGGACGGCGGAGTGGAATATCTGGGCGGTACCTGCGAAACCTACGGAAACATCAATACCAGCGATTCTCTGTACGCGATAAAGAAGCTGGTATATGAAGATAAAAAGATGACTCTTACAGAGCTTTGTGAGGCTGTAAGGGCAGATTTCAAGGGATATGACAGGATTCGCAGACTCTGCCTGGATTGTGACAAATACGGAAATGACCTGGATACGGCGGATACCATGGCAAATGATTTGTATGAGTATGTGGCAAAGGGCATCAGAGACCGTGGCATTGAAAAGGGGATGCAGTATTTCCTCATTGTTATCAGCAACAATTCCCTGAACACGGAATGGGGCATAAAAACAGCGGCTTCCCCGGATGGACGGCTTTCCGGAATGTATATGAATCCGGCCAATAATCCCCAGGGTGGAGCGGATAAAAGCGGGCCTACCGCCATGTTGAATTCCCTCTGCAGGTTTGATGCAAAATATCATGCGGGTTCGGTGCAGAATATTAAGTTTTCTACGGATATGTTCCATAACAATCGTGCCCTGATTGAGACACTGTTCAAAACCTATTTTAGAAAAGGGGGCTGTCATCTGATGGTGACGGTAGTGGACAGCGGCACTCTGGAGGATGCAATTAAGCATCCTGAAAACTATCCGAATCTTATCGTGAGGGTAGCGGGTTACTCGGCAGTGTTTGTCAATCTTGACCCTGCTGTTCAACAGGAAATCTTGAGCAGAACCCTGTACGATGAAAGGAATTCTTTCCGATGAGCGAGCTTGAGATATTTGAAATTGAACGTTTTGCAATACATGACGGACCTGGCATCCGTACAACGGTTTTTTTTCAGGGCTGTCCCCTGAGATGCAGATGGTGTGCCAATCCCGAATCCCATACAGCGGGTCGGCATATCATGTTCTTTTCAAAGCTGTGCGTGGGTTGTGGGAAATGCTCCGAAGTATGCACGCGGAACGCCGTTTGCATGGCGGATGGAAAATCATTGATTAACAGAAGTTTCTGTGATTCCTGTGGAAAATGTACCATGGAATGTCCGGGCGGAGCATTGAAAATTTCGGGGCGAAAAATCACAAATGATGCGCTTTTCCAAATCGTGTCACGGGATAAGGACTACTATGAAACAAGTGGCGGAGGAGTTACCATATCAGGTGGAGAAGCCCTCCTGCAGATTGAAAAAATGCAGCCCTTTCTTCGGAAATGCCGCGATGAAAATATCTCTATAGCAGTGGAAACCTGCGGCCATGTGCCTGTTTCCCAAGTGAGCATCGCTTTGGAATATGCGGATATGTTTTTATTTGACATAAAAACATTTGATGGCAGGAAATTCATGGAATACACAGGTGGAAATATGGAAACTGTGCTTTCTGCTTTTGAATTTCTCTGCAGAAGTGTACCTGAAAAGGTTACGGTCAGGGTCCCCGTGATTCCGGATTTTAACGATAATGAAATAGCTGCAATTATGGAATATACGGTTTCACATGGGATAAAAGAACTTCATTTGCTGCCCTACCACACCTTGGGTATGTCAAAGTATGAACAGCTCGGTCTCAAATATCCGTATCCTGTAACACAAGGTCTGGCTCCTGACAAGCTTAAGTGCTATATGGAAGTCGGGGAGAAGCTTGGCATAAAGGTTAAAATCGGAGGTTGAAATGATTAAAAACATAATATTTGACATAGGCGATGTTCTGGTGAAGTCAAATTATCATGAGTTTTTCTTAAACAAAGGATTCGATGAAGAAATGGCTGTACAGATGGAAAAGGCCACATTTTTCACGCCGGTGTGGAAGGAACTTGACAGAGGTGTAAGGAGCTTTGAGGAAGTCATCAATGGATTTGTGAAAAATGCGCCTCAGCTGGCAACACATATTAGAAGCGCATTTGAGAACATGGAGGGATTTATCAAAGTATATCCATATGCGGAAGAATGGATATCGAAGATGAAAATAAGTGACCTGAAGGTGTATTGCCTGTCAAATATATCCGAAAAACTGTGTCGTGACTGCCAAAAGGAACTTGAGTTTCTGGAGCATACGGACGGATATGTGTTATCGTATAAGGAGCAGCTGATTAAACCGGATACGGCAATTTTTCGCCTGCTTCTCAGCAGGTACAACCTGATTGCAGATGAATGTATTTTCATTGATGACATCGAGGACAATGTGAATGCCGCAAAAGAAATCGGGCTTCACGGGATTGTTTTTAGGGACAGGAAACAAGTAGAAGCAGAGATAGAAGAGATTAGGAGGACAATGTGGAATGAAGAATATTGGCATGTGGAAAAGTGATTTGGCAGGATTTCCCTGCTTTGAATACACCGGAGATATTCCGTATAGAAGGAAGCTTGTTAACGGTAATGATGTGAAACTATCGGAGGACCCCTGGTTTTTATTGGGAAACTATCGGTTAACCCTGTTTACTCATGTCAGCGGTGAGTATGAACTTATCAGCGGGCAGCGCTCCTGGGCAAGAGTAAATCAGGGAAAAAAGAGAAACAGTGGCGAGAATTCTACTGTGGTTTCCGTAGATGGAAAGGAATATACCCTGACGGGAATGGATTCCCTTGCAACAAAAACAGAGACATGTAAAAGGTTTTTTGGTTGTGGTTTTGCCAATTATTCCTATGAATTGGACGGACTTTCCATAAACAGAAATTTTTCCGTGAAGCCATCTACGACACCCTATGATGGAGCTTCGGCATTTCTGCTGACGGTAACACTCAAAAATAACAGCAGCAGGGAGCTGACATATACATACAGTGAATATGTGGGAGCAAATTTTGAAACAATTCAATATCAATCGTATCCGAAAGGCAGTCTGCCGATTCGCTATCAGAACGAGTATATTGAACATGTTGAAGATGACAGTGCAATCGTCAGAATCACAGCCCATAGCGATGACCCGCTGCTTACAGGAGACCGTGAAGCAATGTCAAAGCATGATGCATTTCCGGCATCGCCTTTTATGAAATCCTTGTCGGAACACACAAAGGTTACCGGTAATGAAAACGGGATAACAGCGGTATCACGGGACACCCTTTCTCCCGGGGAGGAGAAGGTTATCCGCCTGATTATTGGCTTTACCTTTGAAGCTGCTTACGACAAAATATGCAGGGAGCTCAGGATGGGTAATATTGTATGCGAACCTGTTTGCGCCTTTGCGGATGAGTGGAGAAAAGTCATTCCTTTATTGGAAAATGAAAAGGACGAAGTCCTTCGCCGGGAGCTTCGCTGGCACGCTTACAATCTGGAAGCAATGGCGACTTATAGTGAATATTATGAAGAAACCAAAATTCCCCAAGGAACAGTTTATGACTATCACTGGGGGCAGCATGCCAGTGCACGTGATAATTTCCAACATGCATTGCCCCTTGTATATTATAATCCTAAGCTCGCAAAAAGTGTTCTCAGATATATGTTAAAGCGGACTACGCCTTTTGGTGAAATTCGTTTGATTGAAATGGGCAATGGCTATGCCGATAATGACCGCTATTTTACCAGTGACCAGCAGCTGTATTTTTTCCTGCTGCTTTCAGAATATTTACGCGTGACAAAGGATTACGCCTTTCTGGAGGAAATGGTACAGCCATATCCCGTAAAAAATCAGAAGGAAGTGTCAGTAGCCGATCTCGCGGAAAAATGTTTTGTATTCCTGAGAGATACCATAGGAACAGGCGAGCACGGTCTGATAAGGCTGATGAATTCCGACTGGAATGACGCTGTGTATTATATTGTAAAGGTGCCCTACAACAATGTCTTCTTTACCGGGGAGTCCCATATGAATTCGGCAATGGCATTAAGTGTTTTCGGTACACTGATTCCGGAACTGGACAGGGCAGCAGAAACCGTAGCGTGTGGAGAAAAGCTGCAGCAGCTTTCCCGGAGCATTGCATTATATCGTCAGAAACTGCTCGGTGCTTTCCTGCGCGATATGGGAGAACGAAGCTTCCCCAGAAGAATGTATTTTAACGGCAGGTCATACGGAGAAGAGAATATGTTTCTGGAACCCCAGGGCTTTACCTTACAGCTTGAGGAATTGTCAGAGGAACGAAAAAAAGCATTGTATGAGGAAATGAAAAAGCGTGTTTATGCAGGAGAAAAGCTAGGGGCAAGAGAGCAGGAGGCACCTGAATTTGATGATGATCACTTTGAACCGGGATCTCGGGAGAACGGTGGCTTCTGGTGGGCCCTGAACGGACCGGTAATCATGGGCGTTTCACAATTTGACAAGGCCGAAGCACAAAGGCTGCTGAATAACATGACATTACAGCACATGTCAGAAGAATTTCCGGAGTATTGGTCTTCTTACTGGTCTGCAGCGGATAATCAAGAGTCCTCCTTAATTCCGGAAGAGGGTCTTCCGGACCAGACCGCAGATTATGCTGCAATTCCTGTTTATTGTGCACATCCCCATGCATGGATTTTGTACTGTTATTATTATCTGCAGGAAAGGTAAGCGAAGGGATAACCGGTAACAGAGACTTTTGGAAAAACGAATTTTGATTGAACCGGGAACGTGAGGAGCCTAAAGAAGGGAGAAGGGGATGATTTTACATTATAGATTTTTAGCGATGGCTGTAGCATTATTGACAGCAGGAATGCTGACGGCATGTGGAGCTGCTGAGCTGGACGTGACGGACGGGCTTCCTGCTACAAGCCGGGAGGACGTGAAAGAGAGAGCAGAGAACGCAGACAGCAGTACCACCGACAACAGTACCACCGGGAATGAGGAAAGTATTACAGGGGGAGAGTCAGGAACAACAGGGGGAAGTGAGGAAGCGATGCCAACGGAGATGACAGAAGAGGATGGTCACGAGAAGGCTTACGATGCAGTCGAGAGGATGCTTATAGGCTGGAATCTGGGCAATTCCTTTGATGCTACCGGGGATTGGATCCCCAAGTACACGAATGGAACAAACGCTGATTTTGAGACGGCATGGGGGAATCCCGTAACTCCTGACGCCCTGATGACAAAGGTAAAGGAACTGGGCTTTGGGGCAGTCAGAATTCCCATCACCTGGCGATATCACTTTGACGAAGAGGGAAAGATTGATGAGGTATGGTTGTCACGTGTTCAGGAGGTGGTTGACCAGGCACTGGCTGCAGATTTGTACTGTATTATCAATGTTCACCACGATACCGGGGCAGACGGGTGGCTGAGAGCCACAGAGGCGAATTTCAATGAAAATTCAGAGCTGTTTGCAAAGTTATGGGAGCAGATAGCAGAACGCTTCAAGGACTATCCCGATACCTTACTTTTTGAAGGCTTCAATGAAATGCTGGACGACAATGCAGAGTGGAATAATCCTACGGCGGAATCTGTTGCCGCAATCAACAGCTATAATCAGCTTTTTGTGGATACCGTCAGGGCAACCGGCGGAAATAACGCTTCCAGAAACCTGATATGCTGCACCTATGCCGCTGCCGTGTCGGATATTGCGTTGAACGGCTTTGCGGTACCGGAAGACAGTGCAAAGAATCACCTCATTGCAGAGGTTCATTTTTACACGCCGTATGAGTTTATTACTGAGGAGGGAGTTACATGGACAACTCCAATCAGTGAATATACCGATTATGTTGAAAACTCCATTGATAATGCATTCACGAGTCTGAAGAACAAAATGATGATTAAGGGTGTTCCGGTGATAATCGGAGAATTTGCCACGGATGATAAAGATAATACAGAGGACCGGATAAAGTGGTACACCCATGTAATTGAAAAGGCCAACGAGCTAAATATTACCTGCTTTATCTGGGATAACGGACACGGCTTCTGCATGGGGCATATTGACAGGGAAGGCGATGCGGATGCTTTCCCCGAAATTATTGGGGTATGTGTAGATGCCGCAGAGTAAGTGCAGTGGAGTACAGAATATGAATAATTACAAAATAATAGCAGATGTGCTACGATAATATGTAACAAATTTGCTATTATTTTATGCATTATACATTAGTAGGATGCAGATAAATTCTCTTTGCCACTACCGTATCTGTTGGCATATAGCGTAGGCGGAATGCACAGTATGTTATTGGAGTGGATAGAAAATGATATGACAATACCGTCTCAAATCTAATTGATCAACTCAAAAATGCATTTAGGCCTTCAGAGATATAAAAAATTCAGATAATATTGAGTCTGTGAACCATTTACATCGGCATCCTTGTATTGAGTTATGTTTTCTCCGAATAAGTACAATTGCGAGATTTCCGAGTAAATGAGAGGGAACAGATTTCAAACTTTGTTCACATTTATTTCACAGAATGAACAAGAGAATACGGCATATTGTAAATATGTACATAAGGATAGGCTTTGTTGCTTAATTTGGGGTTATCAGGAGAAAAACAAAGATTATGATGGGAGGAAACAAGGTGAAGATTAAGCACAAACTGGTATTGGATGCAATCATGTTTTTTATAATCTGGCTGGTTATGGGATATAATTTTACCGGCAATTTATTACATGAGATATTGGGAACAGTGTTGATAACAGGTTTTTTGTTCCATATGCTGATAAACAGAAAATATTATTTTGCAATGTCAAAGAAGATTATATCGCATAAGGATGTGAAGGCTAAAAATATAGTTTCTTATGCGGTTAATGTCTTGTTGCTTATTGCTTCGGCAGGCATGATTATTAGTTCTGTTGCTATTTCAAGAGACTTGTTTGCTTTTGCCAATTACCAAATAAGTAGTACTATAGTTTGGAGAACGGTTCATATTATTTGTGCTGTAACGATATTGATTTGTGTGTTTGTTCATGTTCTTCTTCATGCGTCAATGTTTTCATCTATAATGAAACGCAAAATACAGGCGGCATATTTTCAAAAATTGTCAAAATTCGGAAGCGGCATCCTTGCAGCTGTTCTTGCAGTTGGGGTTGTAAAAATGAGTTACAATAGCATTTCCTCCATTGTGACAGACAATAACCGAAAGTCACACAGGAATGAGAACAGGTATTCAATTGTCAGCGATTCTGATATTGATTTGCAGGAAGAATACTTGTCCGATGAATCTCAAAGTGTTATAAATGTACCTACTTTAGAGGAATACCTTAAGGGATTATTCTGCAATGGATGTGGCAGACACTGTAGTCTGCTTTCCCCACAATGTCATAAAGGTGTCAATAAAGCAGAAGTGGCTCAAACAGAATATTACGACACTTATGGGGAACAGTAGTGGCTTCAGCGTCGGATTCGCTGCGACAGTATATGAAGAATATTCTCGTAGAAAGAAAAGCGGAAATTGAGTTAAGTCGTTGCGCTACGGCCCGCCAAGGTTGTTCATACAAAATGAAGTGAATGGAAATTCGTCAAAATTGGGAAATATACCGAAAATTACCGAAATCCCAGCCGGGAATTACGTGAAAAACCGGAAAACCCAGAAAAAGATATGCCTCTTGGCTGTCAGCCAGGGGGCATATCTTTTTCATTATGGGCGGGTATGTTTATTTTCCGGCAATATGCAGTTCGTTTAAAGGTACTTCTGCCATGTAAGAGTTGTGATACTCCTTGCGGTAGGTGACATCCTCGTCGAACCAGTCGGGAGGGAGGAAGGCTTCTGCTGCTTCCCGGCTTCCGAATTCTACTTCGGCTGTAATCAGCGGAGCAAAGGGAGGATCAAAAACATCCAATTCAATGGTCAGCTCATAATCGGCGGGAGGAGTGGGAAATCCTTCCCGAAAGGTGGGGTTCGGGAGAGGAATCAGGTAACGCCTCTTGGAGATGATATTACCGTCAACCTTCTCACGGAGATGATAATAGGATTCTTTATTCAGGGCCAGATTATGTTCCTCCCTGGCCATCATACCGCTGCCCTTGTAGGTCAGGATATATTCGTCGTCCTCCTTGCGCACACGCACAACGGGAGCAGTGTTCAGATATCCTTGCTCAATGTGGTGGAAGGGAAAGCTTTCCAGATTATCGGGAAGCTGTTTAATTGTAAATTTACGTTCGATTTCCATAGTGTTTTCTCATTTCCCGGACAATTATTTGAAAAATGAATCCTCAGTCCGAAGCATTTTTATTATGACATAAGGGGCGAAGGTACGATTGGCACGCACATCATAATATAACAATACCATAATTTCCCCGTTAATACCATGAAATAGTTATAAATAATTGAAAAAATTTTCAAAACTGTGTATACTGAAAACAGTATGCTGTCCCTTCATGGGAGGATTGGAGGGGAAGCGATAAGGAGGACGAAAAATGAATCGTTTGGCGGTGTTTTTTGCAGAAGGCTTTGAGGAGATAGAGGCTCTCACGGTGGTTGATATTTGCCGCAGGGGCGGACTGACGATAGATATGATATCTGTCACCGGAAATCTTGAGGTTACAAGCTCCCATGGTGTCATTATAAAGACAGACAGGTTGTTTGAGGAATCGGTACTTGAGGAGTATGATATGCTGGTTCTTCCCGGGGGAATGCCCGGCACGGTGAACCTGGAGGCACATGAAGGGCTGATGCGGCAGGTGGAAAGCTTTTATGCTGCCGGTAAATATATTGCGGCAATCTGTGCGGCTCCCAGTATCTTTGGACATAAAGGTTTTCTGAAGGGGCGCAGGGCCTGCAGCTATCCCACCTTCGAGAGTCAACTGGAAGGGGCGACGGTTACCGGGGGACCGGTAGAGATTTCGGATCATGTGATTACCTCAAGGGGGATGGGAACTGCTATCGAGTTCGGTTTGGCCATTCTCAGCGTTTTCAGCGGGAAAGACAAAGCCGAGGCCATAGCGAAAGGTATCGTTTACCGATGATATGCTGATGGAATGTGAAACAGAGAGGCCAGCCGGAACAGAAAGATATAACTGAACGATAAGACAACAGTAAGCCGGAAACAGAAAAGGTGTTCAGGAATGAAACAGTATATATATTAAGCAGGAAACGGAGAAGGTTTATGAAAAAAGCATTAATTACGGGAATTACAGGTCAGGACGGCTCTTATCTGGCAGAATTACTGTTGGAAAAGGGTTATGAGGTTCACGGACTCGTGCGCAGAGCTTCCGTAAGCAATACCGGTCGTATTGACCATCTTCTTAGAGAAAATCAGGTCATACTGCACGAGGGAGATTTGGCGGATTCCTCCAGCATCATCCGCATTGTGGGGGAGGTTAAGCCGGATGAGATTTATAATCTTGCGGCCCAGAGTCATGTCCATGTCAGCTTTGATGCACCGGAGTATTCCGGTGACGTAGATGCCTTGGGGGTGCTGCGCATCCTGGAAGCAGTGAGAATCACGGGACTGATTGACCGCTGCCGTATTTATCAGGCCTCCACCTCAGAGCTATATGGTAAAGTGGAAGAGGTTCCCCAGAAAGAAACCACACCCTTTCATCCCTACAGCCCTTATGCGGTGGCGAAGCAGTACGGCTTCTGGATTGTAAAGGAGTACAGGGAGGCTTATGGAATGTTTGCGGTAAACGGCATTCTGTTCAATCACGAATCGGAGCGAAGAGGTGATAATTTTGTTACCAGAAAAATCACCCTGGCAGCAGGACGTATTGCCTGCGGTCTGCAGAATAAGCTCTATCTCGGCAATCTGGATTCCCTGCGTGACTGGGGGTATGCAAAGGATTATGTAGAGTGTATGTGGCTGATGCTTCAGGCCGGGGAGCCGGAGGATTTCGTGATTGCCACCGGTGTACAGCATACGGTGAGAGAGTTTACGACCCTTGCTTTTCACTACGCGGGCATTGAATTGGAATGGCAGGGCAGCGGCCTGGAAGAAAAGGGAATCGATAAAGCCACAGGTCGGGTACTGGTGGAGGTAAGCAAAGATTTTTACAGACCCACGGATGTGGTAAATCTCTGGGGGGATCCCACCAAGGCACGGACAGTACTGGGCTGGAATCCTCAGAAGACAAGCTATGAAGAGCTGTGCCGCATCATGGCAGAGCATGACCTGGAGCTGGCCAGAAGAGAAGCCCTGCTGGTGAAGAATAATCCCTAAAGGAAATAATCCCCCAATGAAGTAATCTTCAAAGGAGAAAACGGGGAAGTACGGAATGTATTTTTTCGGACAAAAAGAGACAGCGAAAGGACCGATGATATCATGATGGAAAAGGATGCGAAAATATATGTGGCGGGCCACAGGGGAATGGTGGGAAGCGCCATCTGCCGGGCATTGGAAAAGAATGGTTATACAAACATAGTCACAAGGACCCACAAGGAGCTGAACCTTTGCCGACAGGAGGCCGTGGAGGCCTTCTTTCAGGAGGAAAAGCCGGATTATGTGTTCCTTGCCGCGGCGAAGGTGGGAGGTATCATAGCCAACAGTGAGGCTTTGGCAGACTTTATGTATGACAATATGATTCTGGAGATGAATGTGATTCACGCTGCCTGGCAGAATGGCTGTAAGAAGCTGATGTTTCTGGGAAGCAGCTGTATTTATCCCAGAATGGCACCTCAGCCCATGAAGGAAAGCTGTCTGCTGACGTCCGAACTGGAACAGACCAATGAAGCCTATGCACTTGCCAAGATATCCGGTCTGAAATACTGCGAATATCTGAACCGTCAGTACAAGACGGACTATATCAGTGTCATGCCCACCAATCTCTACGGCCCCAACGATAATTATCATCCTACCCACAGCCATGTGTTACCGGCACTGATTCGTCGTTTCCACGAGGCCAAGGAGTCCGGGGCAAAAGAGGTGGTCTGCTGGGGAACCGGCAACCCGTTGCGTGAATTCCTCTATGTGGATGATCTTGCGGATGCCTGTGTCTATCTGATGAACACCTACAGCGGCAATGAGACCGTAAATCTGGGAACGGGCAAGGAATTGACCATTCGGGAACTGACGGAGCTTGTGGCTAAGGTTGTGGGCTATACGGGAGAAATCAAATGGGATACCACCAAGCCCGACGGCACTCCCAGAAAGCTGCTGGATGTCAGCAAGCTGGAAAGCCTGGGGTACCACTACACCACAGAGCTAGAGGAAGGTATTCGTCTCACCTATCAGGACTTTTTAAACAATCCCATGAGAGCGGAGCGCTGACGGCGGAAGAAAAGGGAAGGTATGAAGAATGCAGATTGTTTTGTTATCGGGGGGAAGCGGAAAGAGACTTTGGCCCCTTTCCAATGATATACGTTCCAAGCAGTTCTTAAAAATGCTGCCCGGTGAAAATGAGGAGCGGGAGTCCATGATTATGCGTGTGTATCGACAGATGAAGTCGGTGGATGCACAGGCGCGGATAACCGTTGCCACCGGTAAGAAGCAGGTCAGTGTCATTCGTAATCAGCTGGATGATAAGGTCAATATATGTGTGGAACCGGAACGGCGTGATACTTTTCCGGCAATTTGTCTGGCAGCGGCTTACTTAAGAGAGGTGCAGGGCGTGTCACCGGAGGAAGCGGTGGTGGTGTGTCCAGTGGATCCTTATGTTGAACTGCCTTATTTTCAGGCATTGCGCGAGCTGGCAGAGCTGGCAGAGAGGGGGAGGGCAAACCTGGTGCTGATGGGAATGGAGCCCACTTATCCCAGCGAAAAGTACGGGTATATTATCCCTACGGACAAGGAGCGGGTCAGCAGTGTAAAGCATTTTAGGGAGAAGCCTGATCTGGAGACTGCAAAAAGGTATCTGGAGCAGGGAGCTCTGTGGAACGGTGGCGTATTTGCCTGCAAACTGAAGTATTTATTGGAGCAGGCGCATGGACAGATAGAGTTCGACGGCTACCGGGATCTTTATGATAACTATGCCAAGCTTACCAAAATCAGTTTTGACTATGCCGTGGCTGAGAGGGAGGAGTCCGTAGCCGTGCTGCGTTATACAGGCTCCTGGAAGGACCTTGGCACCTGGAATACCTTCAGCGAGGCCATGGAGGGGAATACCCTGGGACGCGTCATCATGGACAGCTCCACCAGTGGTACTCATGTAATAAACGAATTGAATATTCCCATTCTTTGTATGGGATGCAGGGATATGATTATTGCTGCCAGCGGTGACGGGATTTTAATCTCCGACAAAGAGCAGAGCAAATACATTAAACCCTATGTGGACGAAATGACCGGGCAGGTGATGTTTGCCGAGAAATCCTGGGGAAGCTTCACCGTGCTGGATGTTCAGGAAGAGAGCATGACCATTAAGGTGACATTGAAGCCGGGGCATCGTTTATATTATCACAGTCATGAGCATCGGGATGAGGTGTGGACCGTGGCGGCGGGAAAGGGTACAGCTCTGATTGACGGGGAAAAACGAGAGATTTTTCCGGGGGATGTGATTTCCATGCCGGCAGGCTGTAAGCACACGGTTTTTGCAGATACGGAGCTGCAGCTGATTGAGGTACAGACCGGTAAAAACATTACGGTGGAGGATAAGACCAAATATCCCCTGCCGGGGGACGGTGAAATATGAAGGAATTCCGAAAACAAACAAAGGAGCTGCTGAACTTTATCAACGAAAGTCCTACCTGTTATCAGGTGGTAGACAATATTAGAAAAAAGCTGAACTATCAGGGGTTCGAGGAATTGAAGGAGACGGACCGGTGGACCTTGGAGCCCGGCAGGGGCTACTATGTAATCCGAAATGATTCGTCCGTCATTGCTTTCCGACTGCCATCTCTGCAGGAGGAGGGCAAAACTGCCTGCGCCGGCGGGCTTTCCGGTTTTCACATTGTGGCCTCCCACAGCGACTCCCCCTGCTTTAAGGTGAAGGAGACACCGGAGAGCGCGGTGGAAGAGCATTATGTGAAGCTGAATACGGAAAAATACGGTGGAATGATACTTTCCACATGGCTTGACAGGGCTCTCTCCGTGGCAGGAAGAGTGTCTGTAAAAGAAAATGGCAAAATAGTCACCAGACCGGTAAATATCGATAAGGATTTGCTGGTAATCCCTAATGTGGCCATTCATATGAACCGTGACATGAACAATGGAGTGGCGTACAATCCCCAGACGGATATGCTGCCGCTGTTTGCAGACTGCAGCGGGGGCAAAAAGAAAAACACACTGATGAAGCAGGTGGCGAAGGCTGCCAACGTGAAGCAGGAGGATATTCTGGACCGGGATTTGTTTCTTTATGTCAGGGAGAAGGGAAGGATTTTCGGAGAGAACGACGAATTTGTTCTTTCCCCCAGGCTGGATGATTTGCAGTGTGTATATGCCTCGGCCACAGCCTTTCTGGCAGCGGAGCCTAAGCAATATGTCAATGTCTGCGCTGTGTTTGACAATGAAGAGGTAGGCAGTGGCACCAGACAGGGGGCGGATTCCACCTTTCTGGAGGATACACTTCGAAGGATTGGGGAGAGCCTTGGACTCACGGAAAGCGGATACCTAAGGCTTGTGGCGGGGAGCTTTCTGATTTCTGCCGACAATGCCCATGCGGTTCATCCGAATCATCCGGAGAAGGCAGATCCAACCAATCGTCCGTACTTAAACGGCGGCATCGTGATCAAATATCACGGTAGCCAGAAATATACGACAGATGCGGTTTCAGCGGCAAAAATGAAGGAAATATGCGCAAGGGCGAAGGTGCCTTACCAGACCTATGCAAACCGTTCCGATATCCCGGGAGGCTCTACTCTGGGGAATATATCCACCTCTCATGTATCCGTGTCCAGTGTGGATATAGGACTGCCCCAGCTGGCTATGCACTCAGCTGTGGAGACGGCAGGAGTAAAGGATACCAAATATGCGGTGGATGTTTTGGCGGAGTTTTTGGCGGAATAAGGCATGACCATGTCCTTTTGGGGATGTGGTCATGCTTTTGCTGTCTGTCGGGTGCGGTTATTTTTCAGAAAGGATGTATAAGAAATGGAATTGAATAAAGAAAATATAAAAAAAATCATGTGGATGATTGCCGGTGCACTTCTCATTTTCTGGGGAATAAACCACATAGGAGTCATTCTGGGGGTGCTGGGGAGCGGTCTGGCGGTTATATCCCCGTTTCTTCTGGGGTTCTGCTTTGCCTTTATGATAAATGTACTGATGCGGAAGCTGGAAATGCTGTGGGATAAGGGAATAGGGATCAAAAAGCGTAGAAGGGTGAAAAAAAGCCGGTTCAAGAGACCAATCTGTCTGATTCTGAGCCTGATTCTGATTTTTGGTGTAATCTTTATCATTCTCTTTATGGTGATACCGGAGATTAGAAAGAACATCATCGCCATAGGGTGGATGATTCCGCAGTTTATCAATCAGATTATGGAATGGTGGAACGGGTTGACTGAATTGATGGCAGAGTATAACATTGTCCTGCCCGATTTGGATTTGAAGGAAAGTGAGATTGGCAATATCATCACCGGTTTTGTCTCAAAGAGCGGCAAATTATTTCTGAATACCACTATGGGGATTACAGTGTCGATTTTCACTGCGGTTGTGGATGCCTTTCTTGGTCTGGTCTTTGCGGTGTACGTCCTTCTTCAGAAGGAGAAGCTTTCTCTGCAGGTGAAAAAGCTGTTGTATGCAGTTCTGCCGGCCCGGAAGGTAGAGAGCTTTCTGGCCTTGTGCAGCCTGACAGGCAGGACATTTACTAATTTTGTCACCGGACAGCTGACAGAGGCTGTGATTATCGGGGTGCTTTGCTTTGTTGGCATGCTGATTCTGCAGATGCCCTACGCCACCGTGATTTCCGTTCTGGTGGGATTTACCGCCCTGATTCCTATGTTCGGAGCCTTTATCGGAACAGCGGTGGGAGCCTTCTTTATTCTGGTGGAAAACCCATGGAAGGCACTGGGGTTTGTGGTATTTATCATTATTCTCCAACAGCTGGAGGGAAATCTGATTTATCCCAAGGTGGTGGGTAAGTCGGTAGGTCTGCCGGGAATCTGGGTCCTTGTGGCGGTGACCATCGGAGGGAGCCTGTCCGGTGTACTTGGCATGCTGTTCAGTGTACCAATCTGTTCGGTTTTATACTGTATACTAAGGGAGGCTGTCAACAACCGCCTGGCAAAAAAGGGAATTAAAATCCGGGAATAGTGTCCGGGAAAAACCAAGGAACGGGTAAAAACAGAACGCATAAGATACAGTAAAGCATATGGGCAGAAGCTGTCATGAATCAGAAGCTGGAAAACTTATTGCAGCTGGCGCTGCAGACATCAGAGGAGACCAGAATACAGACAGAAAATCTGAATGTGGGTTTTGAACCCTCCACGAGATCCTGGGAACTGATTGTGAAATATCATGGAAGCCTGGAGGCCTTGGAAGCCTTAAATGTACAAGTGGAATACTTGATTGCCGGGTATGCCCTGCTGAAGGTACCTGAAAATCTGGTTGAGAGAATGGCGGAGCTGGAAGAAATTGAATATGTGGAAAAGCCCAAAAGATATTTTTACGATTTGACAAGTCCCACCGGGGATTCCTGCATTGCGCAGCTTTCCCGGGGGGATTTTTCTTTGACCGGAAAGGGGATTCTGACAGCGGTGCTGGACAGTGGGATAAACTATACCCTGCCGGTTTTTCGAAACCCGGATGGAAGTACCAGAATCCGATACCTGTGGGACCAGACCCTGAAGTCGGGTGAACCGCCTCAGGGTTTCCGGCAGGGAGTGGAATTTGACAGGGAGCAGATTAATGCCGCACTGAATGCGGATTCCCGGCAGCAGCAGTTTGAACTGTTGCCCACCGTGGACAGCAGCGGGCACGGCACCTCAGTAGCGGGGATTGCGGCAGGCTACAGCCCCGGGGTCTACAGAGGGGTGGCACCGGAGTCGGAGCTCTTGATTGTGAAGCTGGGATTGCCGGAGGCAGATTCCTTCCCCCGGACCACGGAGATTATGAGAGCGGTGACCTGGGCGGTGAGGAAAGGGCTGGAGCTGGAAATGCCGGTGGCAATCAATCTGAGCTTCGGCAACAGCTATGGTGCCCATGACGGGAGCTCCCTGTTGGAGCGTTTCCTGGATAATGCGGCGGAAATCGGCAGAACCGTAGTCTGCGTGGGCAGCGGCAATGACGGTGCCAGCGCAGGACATCTGGCGGGGGACCTGTTTCCGGCAGGGGGGAGAAACCGGAGGGGATTCGTGCCGGAGGGGAATGTGGCAGGAAGAGGCACCGGACTTCCCACTGCAGAGGTGGAGCTGGCTGTGGCAGAATATGAGAGTTCCCTGAGTATACAGCTCTGGAAAAATTACAGCGACGTCTATGGTATCCGCTTAAGCTCTCCGGGAGGGCAGGAGTCAGAGCTTCCCCTGACCGTAGAGGGCGGGAAATACACTCTTCGTCTGGAACAGACGGAGATTCTGGTCTATATCGGAGAACCCACGCCCTACGCCTCTGCCCAGGAGATTTATCTGGAGCTGATACCCCGGGGGCGTCCGTATATCAACAGTGGGGTATGGACGGTGCGATTGGAAGGGGTGCGTCTGGTCACGGGGCGCTACTATTTTTACCTGCCCGGTGCCGCTGTCAGAAGTACCGGTACCGGATTTTACAGACCCACACCGGAAATGACGCTGACTATTCCCTCCACGGCGGCTAAGGTGATTACCGTGGGAGCCTACGATAGTACCTATGATGCGTATGCTGATTTTTCCGGCAGGGGACTGGAGATATCGGACAGAACGGTGGGGGTGGTAACCGGAGGCATCACAAAGCCGGATATCGCAGCACCGGGGGTAGCGGTTCTTGCTCCGGACATCTACGGAGGATTCCTTCCCGTCACCGGCACCTCCTTTGCCACACCTATTGCCACGGGCAGCGCAGCACTGCTCATGGAATGGGGAATTGTGCAGGGCAATGATCCTTTTCTGTATGGGGAGAAGGTGAAGGCCTACCTGAGAAAAGGTGCGCAGCCTCTTCGGGGAATAGAGCAATATCCCAATGCTAAGGTTGGTTTTGGCAAGCTCTGCGTCAGCAGGAGTCTGCCGTGAAAAATACTAAAAATCAACAATTAATTTGCTGTTTTTGCTGTTTTTTTGTCGAAAATGTGCTATAATTGTTCTTATCGTGTAAAATTAGTATAAGCAGGTATATGGTATGCAGAAAAGTAAAGAAGAGCAGATGTCGGAACGGACATCGGTACAGGAATGTAAACAGATTGACGAGGTTCTGTCAAAATGTATCAATATGTTGCGCAGCGGGGAAACCATGGATACATCCATCAACCGGCTGCTGGAAATGATTGCAGATTTTCACGAGGCAGACAGGGCATATATTTTTGAGTTTGATCAGGAAGGTGTACTCATGTACAACACTTACGAGTGGTGCCGTGAGGGCGTGGAATCGGAGATTTCCATGCTGCAGGGCCTGAATATTCAGGACTATATAGCACGCTGGCTGGTCCTTTTTGAGGAACAGGGGGAGGTCTATATCAATTCCCTGAGCGGAGATGTGTCAAAGGATTCCGAAGAATACAGGATACTGGAGCTTCAGAAGGTGGAGAGCCTGATGGTGGCTCCCCTTTATCTGGAGAAAAAGCTGATTGGTTTTATCGGTGTGGATAATCCTGTGATGAATACGGATACCCTGCTGCTTCTTCGTTCCATTGCCGCCTTTGTGGCCAATGATATCCAGAAGAGAGAGACCTTAGACCAGAAGGTGATCAACGCCATCGGAAGGATTTATGTTTCGCTGTATCTGATAAATCTGCCCCAGAATACCTATCAGGAGTACAAAACCAATCAGAGAATTAGAGCGTGCATTATTGATACTGACAATGTCAGGGCACAGATGAAGAATGTAATGACATCCATGACTGCGGAGGAATACCGAGAGGAAATGCTTACCTTTACGAACCTTTCCACCCTGAACAGAAGGATGAAGAAGGCCGATTTTATCAGTCATGAATTTTTGGGAATCAGTGAAAAATGGTGCTGTGCCAGCTTTATCGTAGTGAATCGTCTGGAGGACGGCAGCATTGAGAACGTGATTTTTGCGGTACAGGAGATTGATGAGGAAAAGCACCGCGAACTGGAGTATCGGAGAGCTCTGAAGCTTGCTCTTGAGAATAAGAACGAAATGTATGCGGAAATGCTGAGAATGCAGGGCGGCGGAATTATTGCTTACGATGTGGAAACCAGGGAAGTCTGCATGTTCAACGATGCCGCCAGGGAAATGTTTGGCTTGGAGGGGACAGAGTGCTTAGACGGCGATTTTATCTCACTGCAGGACAGAGTACTTTCAGACAATAAGGATGATTTTATTCAGGACTTTAAGGAAAATCTGCGGCGGGACGGTCAGTACAACTGCGAATATACCCTGAACAACGGTAGCAGAATTGTGCATATCATGGCCCATACCAAGATAGTTACCTTGGGCAACGGCAAAAAGATAGCGCTCAGCTCCCTGACGGACTTAACCGAGAAAAAGAAGCTGGAACAGCAGCTTCGTCGCTTGTCCCAGATGGATGCGCTGACCCAGATTAGTAATCGCGGCTACGGGGAGCGCAGGGTGGAAATGCTGCTGAAGGATGGCGTCCCGGGTATGCTTTGCCTCTTCGACGTAGACAAATTCAAGTCCATCAACGATTCTTACGGGCACGCAGCAGGGGACAGAGTGCTGATTGCCATTGGAAAATGCCTGAAGGACAGCTTTGGAGGGGAGGATGTCATCATGCGCCTGGGCGGTGATGAGTTTGCAGTTTATGCGGTAAATGTGAACAGTGAAAAGGAGGGCGGGGAATGCATTTACCGTTTCTTCCTGCGGCTGGATGAGCTCATCATTGACGGGTTGGAGGATTATAAGGTATCGGTCAGCCTTGGTGCGGCACTCTGTGACGGCGTGCACAAAAATCGGTTTGATGAATTGTACCAGATGGCAGATTCGGCAATGTATGTCTGCAAGAACAAAAAAGGAAATCATTTTGAGTTTTATAAGGAGAAGTGATTGTCATGTTTATGAGAAAAAACAGCGAGCTGGAAGGCCTGCTTGCCAGAATTGACAATAATGTTGCCAACAATTACAAGGATGCAGCCCAGGACTATCTGAACCAATATGAATCAAAGCTAAAGGAGCTGACACAGCAGGGTGCGCTGAAGGACAAACAAAGGGCACACTACGAGTCCCTGCTGGACAGCTACAGGGAGCGGATGAAGGAATTCCGGCATAAGGACCAGAAGCCGTATTGGACGTAACGTAATCAGGAGAATCGTGTGAAGCTAAGGAGTTTCTGTGCAGTGTGCCAGAAGCTCTTTTATGTTGGCAAATGCAAAGTCTGCGGGGTAGGGGGTGTGTTTCATGTCTTCGGGACCGGCCTCCCCGGTGAAGACGACACAGGTATCTACTCCGCCGTTTATGCCACAGGCGATGTCTGTATAGAGTCTGTCGCCTACCACCAGGGTTTCCTCCCGTGTAAAGCCGGATGCAGCCAGACAGTAATCGACCACTTCCCGGCTGGGCTTACCGAGATACACAGGCTCCTTGTCCGTGGTGGCGGTAATCATGCCGCAGATTGCTCCGCAATCCGGCACAAAGCCAAAGGCGATGGGGCAGCGCAAATCGGAATTGGTGGCGTAAAAAGGTACCTCTGAGGTGAGAAGCACCTTGCAGACCTGAATCAGTTTCTCATAATTCAGTTCACTGTCATAGGCCACGACCACACAGTCGATTCCCTCCTCGGCAGTCTCCGTGACATGCAGTCCGTTTTTCCTCAGCTCTGCCACAAAGGATGCGGTACCCAGCACGAAAATTTTTTTATTCTGATACTGGGATTTTAAGAAACGGATGGTCATGAAGCCGGAGGTGACGAACTGCTCTTCCGTCGTTTCCAGACCGAAGGCCTCCCGGAATTTCTTCACATAATCCTGCCCGCTTCTGGTGGAATTGTTGGTGATAAAGTAGGCTTTTCCACCGATGTTCTCAATATATGTCAGAAGCTCGGTACTTCCCTCGTAAAGAGTATCTCCTACGGCCAGAGTTCCGTCGATATCAAACAAAAATAATTTTTTCTTCTTCAAATCCGTTAATGGTCTCATATCCTACCTCACTTTGTGTTCACAAGTATAGCATTACAGAAGGTCCGGGGCAAGAAAAAAATGGAATGACATAAAAGTAGGTGAACAAATACCTGTCATATGATAGAATGGATATATCCGGAGAGATTATGCATTGCAGAGGTCAGTTTGCGGACGGAAGGCGTGAAATCCGGTTTTTTTGGAATCAGCAGATGAAGGAGAGGCTTGCGGTGGTCAGAAAATGGTTTCGGTTTACCGGCAGAGTACAGGGGGTAGGCTTTCGATATCGGGCAAAGTATGCGGCAGGTGGCATGTGCATCACCGGCTGGGTGAAGAATGAATGGGACGGCTCTGTGGAGATGGAAGCCCAGGGAACGGAGGAGGCCATCAATCAAATGCTCGTCATGATTAACAAAAGCGATTATATTGTCATCGACAGAATAGAATCAAAGATGATTCCCTTAGTGGAACATGAGAATTCGTTTTATGTGAGATAATTGTTGCTTTTCCGATAGTACTATGATGGAAAGAGCTGAACAGTGCAGTGGGATATGCGGAGCTTGGCATAAGACATGGTTCCCGGATTGGGAAAAATAGATTTGAGAAGATCTTATGTGGGCATTGGCAGACAATTCTATCAAAGGAATTGTTTGCAATATGGGAGGAGATGATTCGTATAGAGTTCTGCCGTATATAGATTCAAGTGTTATCACTAATAATCCAAATTTAGCAATCGCCTATGCTCTTGGTGAGGCAGTAAATGATGAGCTGTAACATCTTGTCATCAGAAACGTAATTCGGGATTCGGGAACCGACGGGTACCTTTGATTTAATTCTGATGGATGTACAGATGCCAAATATGGATGGTCTCAAGGCTACGACTACCATCAGGCAGATGACAGATACAGCAAAATCGTCTATTCCAATTATCGCCATGACAGCAAATGTATTTGATGCAAGACAAAAAGCGGGAGATGGAAGCCGGAATGGATGGCTTTGCAACTGATGAGAGTGTTTGAGCAAAGAGCTGGGAGTGAAGGTCCCTCGGTGAAGAATGTGGCAAAAAAAGTCGAGATATTCACAGTCTTAGTCTGTTATACTGTTTCCTGTAAGGGGGTGAGCAGATGAAGGAACACATCACTGCGGTGCGTCAGATGCAGGAGTATATTGGTGAGCACATTTGTGAAGAAATCAATCTTTCTGATTTGGCAAAGGCATGTGCATATTCGCCCTGGTATGCCAGAAGGGTTTTTGAGGAAGAGCTGAGAATGACTCCCACAGAGTACATCAGGCGCCTGAAACTGTCAAAGTCAGCAATACGGCTGAGAGATGAAAGCAGCAGAATATTAGATCTGGCTCTGGAAATGGGATATGGAAGCGTGGATGGCTTTCAAAGAGCCTTCAGGAAAGAATTTGGCTGTAATCCGAAAGAATATGCATTGAGTCCGGTTCCGCTGTGGCTGTTTACTCCTTACATGGTTGCTACAGAAACGGAAAGGAGAACAGAAAAGATGAGCAGTATCAGAAATGTATTTATTCAGGTAATTGAGAAACCCGAGCGCAAGGTTATTTTGAAGAGAGGTATTCTGGCAAAGGAGTATTGGAGCTATTGCCAGGAGGTAGGCTGTGATGTATGGGGGCTGCTGACCAGCATCAAATCAATCAGCGGGGAACCGGTATGTCTGTGGCTTCCCGAAAAATATCGGAATCCCGTAACCAACGAATACGTACAGGGAGTTGAAGTAGAGGTTGATTATGCAGGAGAGGTTCCGGAAGGATTTGAGGTGATTACCTTACCTGCTGCAACATACCTTTTATTCAGAGGAGAACCTTTCAAAGAGGAGGATTATGAGCTTGCCATTCAGGAAATCTGGGAAGCGGAGCAAAAATATGATCCTACCTTTATCGGATATGAGTGGGATGAAAGCAATCCCAGGATTCAATTGGAACCCATCGGCTCCAGAGGATATATGGAACTGGTTCCCGTAAAAAAAGACCAGGTAGTATAAGGAAAAATCACCTTCGGGAAATTGTCCGGAGGTGATTTTTTTGTGTGTTTCTTCAATTCCTTGATAATATTATTATGCAATTTTGAAGGTATATGATATAATGAGCGCAGAGGAAAACCAAGCGACGCCGGAGGCGGCATTTGGTTTTCCTGCGCCATTAACGAGAAAAGCGTTCTGCGGAAGCAGAACAAGTAGCTGCGAAGCAGCGGCTTTTCGAGTGTTGCAGCAGCTAAAA
>JBJENR010000055.1:16714-27288 GCA_051880315.1 Acetatifactor sp. | reverse complement strand
AGCGGCTTTTCGAGTGTTGCAGCAGCTAAAAAGCGAGTAAGCGTTCTGCGTAAGCAGAACAAGTAGCGCAGAAAGCGCGGTAGGCAAAAATAATGATATGGGGAAGAGAAAGCAATGAGGGAATTAAAGAAGCTGTATAGCAAGTATTTCAAGATTGGCGTGGCGTGTGAGAAAATCAATGAGCGCAACCAAAACAACGAGATTGGCAATCCTGACAAGGAGAAGCTGATTCTGCAGCAGTTCAACAGCCTGACCTTTGGCAATGAGCTGAAGCCTGCCTATAACATGGGGGTTTCTGCCCCGGGAGCCACAGAGGAGAATCTGCCCTTTGTGATAAATCCGGCAGCGAAAGCCATGCTGGACTGGGCCGGGGAGAACGGGATGCCGGTGAGAGGTCATGTGCTTGTCTGGCACAGTCAGTGTCCCAAGGAGATTTTCTGCAAGGGCTATCAGCCTGTGACTATCCCCACGGACCCTGAGATTCTTGCCAAAAATCCCATGATGAAATATTTTGAAAAACTGGATCCGGTGTGCTATGTGGACCGGGAGACCATGCTGAAGCGCCTGAGAAGCTATATTTTCTCGGTAATGGAATATATGTACGCCAACGGCTATGCAGAAACAATCTACGCCTGGGATGTGGTGAATGAAGCCATCGAAACAGCGGACGGGATGCCGGGTGACTTGCGGGACAGCTATTGGTATCAGGTCATCGGCGGGGATTTTATCTATTGGGCTTTCCGCTATACCAGAGATGCGGTGCGGGAAATGTCCGTGAAGTATGCTTCCCTGTATGGGGTGTCTGCAGAGGATGAGGAGGCTCTTGCCACCATCCGACCGGCACTTTTTTACAACGATTACAATGAATGGATGGCTGACAGGAAACGTGCTGTCCTTGCCGTATTAAATCAGAGCAGTACAGAGCATGGCAGCATTCTCGGCGAGGGCCTGATTGATGGTATCGGCATGCAGGGGCATCTGAGTGATAACAACGATATCAATGAGTATATGGCAGCCCTGAGGGAGTATGCAGGGGTGGTAAGAGAGGTGCAGATTACCGAGCTTGATGTCAAATGTACCTGTACCAATGCCAATGCGGAATATTATCAGGCAGCGTTTTACAAGCGCCTGTTTGAGGAACTGATCAAAGCAAAAGAGGATGGGGTAAATATTACAGC
Organism: Acetatifactor sp.; assembly: GCA_051880315.1. Lineage (GTDB taxonomy): Bacteria > Bacillota > Clostridia > Lachnospirales > Lachnospiraceae > Acetatifactor. The sequence goes on along the minus strand of JBJENR010000055.1, from coordinate 26,110 downwards.
GGTGGTTCTCTGGGGGCTGACCGACGACAACTCCTGGATCAGAGGGGCAAATCCGCTGCTGTTTCGAGGAGATTTGTCCTGCAAAAAATCTTATGATGCACTTGTCTATGCAGTGACCGGAGAGGACCTGGGAGAGCCGGAGCAGATTCTTTGTGACCTTTCTGACCGTATGTATGATTTTGAGGTGACGGAGGGCGGTGAAGTAATAAATCCAGAGAACCTTGGCTTCCGCATGCGCGGGTTTGGGGAAATGGAATTGTGTCAGGGAATGGCCCACAGCGGCAGCAGGTCTCTGGCAAATGAGAGGCGCTTTGGCGACTGGTGCGGCATCAGCTATGATGCTTCCGATTTTATCGGGCAGACTGTGGAACTGGGTGCCTGGGTTTCCTGCACCGGACAGGCGGTGGAGGTGATTGGTGATTTTGGCGGTGAGATTGTGACCATTGCTTCCAAGACCACCGGCACCCGGGAATGGCTGTACATCAATGGTACCGTGAAAATCCCTGCCAACCTTCATTCTGCGGTGCTGGTATTTCTGGTGAAGGACAAAGAGGGCGACATCAGCCCGCTTTATCTGGATGACATGACAATCAGGCTGATTGGACAGGAGGAGAGCTTTGAGGAGAAGCAGCATATTGCGGCCATCCGCGGCGCCGGACATTTGCCCTTCCTCACCGTGGTGGATTACGAGTCACGTGACGGACAGAGCCACTCCCTGCTTGTCACAAGACAGGAGAAGGATGCCACCGTGAAATTCCCGGTATCCTCCTATATCGGTCACACCATAACCGTTACCGCTTTTGTCAAGACAGCAGACAAGGTCATCAGGATGGGGTTGGATGGGGCAGTGAGCATGCAGTGGGCCCAGGTAGATGCACTCCCCGGAGAGTGGACCGGGATTACGGCTACGGCAGAGCTTCCGGGCGACCTGCGCACGGCAGAAATCTATCTGGAAACCGACGGAAACGCAGACTTCTTTGTGGATGATTTCTTTGTAGAGAGAGCATGATTTCGGGAAAGAAGGATTTACTATGAGAAAACATAAGTCAATCAGAGGTAAATTACTCGGAATGATTTTGTTGATTGTTTTGCTCTTTTCAGTCACTATGGGAATCATCAGTGTTTTTGACATCAGCGAAATGTCAAAAGAGGATTCCAGACTGCTGATGAATCAGATATGTGACAGGGAGACTCTGCGGTTTGACAATAAGCTGAATCTGGTAGAGCATTCTGTGAATATGATTACGAATTATGCAAATCAGGAAATGGAATGGTATGGCGAAAACTATATCTACACGGCGGAGTGTGAGAGGCAAATCAGGGATTTGACAACATCCATTGCAGACGGAACAGACGGAGCCGTAGCAGTTTATTTCAGGTACAATCCTGAAATTGTAGAGGATGGAAAAAGAGGTTTTTTGTGGTCCTATGATTCAGAAAAAAAGAAATTTGTGGAAGAGGTACCGACAGATATTCTGGAATATGCGGAAACGGATGTTGAGCACGTGGGCTGGTTTTACATTCCAAAGGAAACAAGAAAGCCATTATGGATGACGCCCTATTACAATAAGAATCTCGATTTTTTCATGATTTCCTATGTTGTACCCATCTATTTGAATAACGGTGAGTTTGTGGGTGTGATTGGCATGGATATCGATTTTGACAAAATGATGGTCAGCCTGGGAAAAACAAAAATCTATGCAACAGGAAGAGTTGGTCTTGTTGACTTGTCGGAACGATTTATCTATTACCTGGGAGCCGATAATAAGACGGAAACACACCAGCTGGATATCACCCTGTATAACCATATCACAACGATTAATAAAGAAAATGAATTGTTGGAGTATACAGGCGCAGACGGTCGACAGGAGCTTTTGTGTTACAGCCTGCTTTCCAATGGAATGCGGCTTTTTGTGAGTGCACACAGCGATGAAATCAATGAAAACCGCGACTCACTGATGCGTCAGTATATCATTATTTCCCTGTGCGCTATGCTTGTGACATTTTTGCTTATTTCGAAGCTGACGGATAAAATCATAGACCCCATCAAGAAATTAGCCAATGTAACAAACCGGTACGCCAGAGGAGATTGGACACAGCAGTATGTGCTGGAATCGGGAGACGAAATTGAGGAGCTGTCTGTGTCAATCGCAGAAATGGCCAGAAAAACGCAGTCGTACATTGAACATATCAAATATGACGCCAGAAGGGATGCGCTTACGGGCTTAAGAAACAACAAGTATTACAGAGAGTGTGTTGAGAGGATAAAGGAATCCGCCGGGGATGAAACTGAGAACTACGGAGTTGTGGTTTTTGATTTGAATCTGTTAAAGAAGGCCAACGATACCTACGGCCATGAGGTTGGTGATATCCTGCTGAAGGCTGCTGCAAGGTACATCGGAGAATGTTTTAAGAAAAGTCTTGCTTTCCGTATAGGTGGCGATGAATTTGTGGTTCTTCTGAAGGGAGAAGAGTTAAAGAATCATGTAAGACTTTTGGAACAATTTGATAAAGGGCTGAATTTTGAGGTCCCGGGAGCACATGGAATTGTGCTGTCGATTGCAAGTGGGTTTGCGCAGTATGGGCCTGACGGAAAAGATTATGAGGAGGTCTTTCAGGTTGCAGACGCAAGAATGTATGATAAAAAATGTTCGATGAAAATGGAGCGAAGGGATGTACAAAAATGAAGTCAATTAAAACATGGATAGGGCTGGTATGTATAACTTTTGTGGGATGCATGTTGCTTTCCATTGTACTTACAATGAAAGATACGGCAGGTGTTCTGAGAGACAGCAGCGAAAAGGACCATCGCGCAGTTTCCTCCTTGATTGAGAATGCAATCGAAAACAGTTTCATGAGGCCGATTGTTGTAGCTGAAACCATGGCAAATGACAAGACGGTCAAAGAATTGTTAAGTATAGAAGATCCGGATGGTGCAAGGAATGCGGAGGATACAGCCGCAGAGTACCTGGAATCCATTAGAAAGGGATTCGGATACAATATGGTATTTGCCGTAAGTGACCGTTCAAAGGCATATTTTACAGGAAAGGGTATTACAAAATTTATTCAGCCGGGAGTGGACCCACATGATATCTGGTACAAATTATTTGTGGAATCAGGCAAGTATTATGATTTGGATGTAGATACAGATGAAGCAGCAAACTGGTCATTGTCTGTTTTTGTAAATACGCAGGTAAGGGATGAGAACAATAATTATATCGGAACCTGCGGTATTGGCGTGGACATGACAGATTTGCAAAAGCTGCTTGAAAAATATGAAAGAATCTATGGTGTTAAAATAAACCTGATAGATGAAACGGGATTGATTCAGGTTGATACGGACGAAGCGCGTATTGAGAGAGATTTTATCGTAATTGATAATCTGGAGAAATATTCTGACGGGGAACGTTACTATGAAACACTTGAGGACTCCAATCGTATCATAACCTATATGGATGAGCTGGACTGGTATCTGGTGGTTGAAAACAAAAAGAATGCAAATACCAGCCTTTATCGAATTATTCGTTCCGGAATACTGTGCTTAGGTATTGGTGTAATCGTGGTTATACTGCTGTGTATTGTGTATAGAAATCGCTATACATCCGTAAAGGAGAATGATACCTCTGATGATAAGGTGTTAATGGCTCTTGCCAATGCATATATGTCAGCACACATCATCAATCTGGAGGAGGATACGGCATATGAATATGTAGCTTCAAAGGAAGTGAAGAATTATGTAAATACAACCACGGGTGCAGTAAAGATGATGGCGGAGACAATGAGCCATCTGACAGTTGACAGTCAGATGGATGATGTGCTGAGATTCACGGATCTGACAACATTATCTCAGCGGCTCAAGAGTAAGAATACAATATCCGAAGAGTTTAAGGGTAAAAATGTGGGATGGTTCAGGGGCAGTTTTATTGTAATCAGTCGTGACCATAACGGTAATGTGAAAGAAGTATTATGGACCACACAGGTGTTGGAGGACCAGATGGAGAGAGACGACAGATTCTAGCTGATTCGGAGAAGTTCCCTCGAAGGAGTGACTCCGAAGGCAGAGAAACAAAGGAGGAGTATGGATGAATAGGAAGAGAAGTGTAAGGGTAAGTCGCATAGCCTGCATTTCTGCAGCGGTACTGCTTGGATTGACAGCCTGCGGTACAAAGGAGGACGATACTCAATCGGAACAGACAGAGGAGGCCGAGAGGGTATCCAAAGGTGATAAGAAAAAGAAGGATAAGGAAAGTAAACAGGAATCCCAAGGCGGTGAGGAATCAAGCAGTACTGAGAGGGAGGACGGCAGAGAAGATGCCGAAAAGGATGCAGGGGAGAAAAAGCCGGAAAACGCTGAAAAGGTTCTGCCCATAGAGATTTACAAACAGAATGTGTATGACAGTTGCTGGGAAGAGGTCAATCTGGCAGAAATGAGCTATGATCTGATTTATCTGTCAGAGGATGCAGCAGCCCTGTTGCCGGAGCTGGAGAATGCCCTGACAGCCTGGAATGTATCCGTAAGAGATGGAATGACTGCCACATATGAGAATTACAAGATTGCAGCAAAGGAGGATTGCAAGTACAATCCTGATTATTTTTTCGGTCCCTATTCAACGGAACAGGAGGTCAGTGTCCTGCGCTCCGATAATCGTGTGCTGAGTCTTGGAATTTTCAGCTATGATTACTGTGGCGGCGCCCATGGCTATTACGCCTACACCGGCTATACCGTGGATGCCGTGTCAGGCAGGGAGCTGACCATCGGGGATGTGGTGACGGACACGGATAAGCTTCCTGAGCTTCTTTATGAAAGACTGACCACAGAGAATCCGGAGGTCTATTTCTGGGAGGATATGAAGGACTATCTGGAAGAGGCCTTCACGGAGGCGGACACCACCCTGGCATGGTCTCTGGATTACACCGGGCTTACCTTTTATTTTAATCCCTATGAGATTGCCTCCTATGCGGACGGCAGATTCGACGTGACCTTTGATTTTAGAGGATATGCGGAGTTGTTCCGGCCGTACTATACGGAAGTGCCTGATTCCTATGTGGTAAGCTCCGATGTCTATGATTTGGACCAAGACGGAGAATTGGATACCTTCTATGTGAGTGCATGGGAGTCAGATTACGGTGATTACGAAAAAATATATATTGGTATCAATGAAAACACTCTTGAAAGAGAAGTCTGGGCCTTAGGGATGGATGACTATCTGGTACATACGAAGGATGCCGGCAATTTCCTTTACGTTGAACTTACACGGGAAAATGATTACAAAACCCTTGAGGTATATGACATGAACGGCGATGCTCCTGTCTATGTGGGCTGTATTGACAACGTGGGCCTTGAGGAGGTTTGCATAGGTGAGGAGCAATATGCGAAGGTTTTGCTGACAAATCCCGACTTGTTCAGACTCAGGAGCAAAATGGATATTATGAGTACCTACGGCGGATACAAGGATTACCGGGTAGGGGGTGACGGCATTCCGGTTTCCGATGACCGGCTTTACCATGCCTCATATTGTGGGGTTCCGGACTGGTCTGTTTTGTCTGCAAAACAGGACGTAACAGGTGTGCTGGTGGATAAGGATGGCAGGGAAACAGGAAAAGAGTATACCATACCTTCCGGCACCGAGGTGACGATTTGTGCTACTGACGGGGAGTCCTTTGTAGATTTTGAGGCCGGAAATGAGAGGGTGAGAGTGTATGTGTCATGTGAAAGCTGGCCCCAGACGATTGGCGGGATTGACATCGAGGAATTGTTTGACGGAATAATGTTTGCAGGGTGATATGGGAGAGGGAATGGAATTTCGAAGTATACTGGACTTAAAAGACAGTGGTTATCAGAACGGTACAAGACCGGCCTTTTTTACAGATTTGAATCTCCCGGGGATTCTGGAACAAATCCAGTCTCTTTACGATGGGGATGTGGCAGGTTATTACTACTATTTTCCGGCAGATGAAGCCTGTGAAGCTTATCGGCGCCAGGTTTACGGGGAGGTTGGGCGACCGGAGGTTTTTGCTTTATTACAGCATTTTGTCGGGCAGATGAAGGACGTGGGCAATGCCGCCGCAGAGGGGGCGCGGACAGACATTCAGCTTCAGCGGCAGATATGGTTTGTACAGGAGGTGGAAAAATACTGTTCAGCCATAGAGGAACTGTATCGGGAATTGCAGAAGGCGGGGATGCACTCAGAGGGCTTTTGCCTGTTTCTGGATTATCTTCAGGGGTATCTGGAAAAGGAAAGCTATCGCGATATGCGAAGCCGGTGCAGTGTGTTGACCCAGGAGCTGGAACAGATTCGGTTTACTCTGCATTATGAGAACCGCCAGATAGTGGTGACGGAGGGAGAAATGCCTTCCGGGTATGAGGCATTTCTCATGGATTTGTGTCCGGGGCACACAGGGGAGATGAAAAGTCCTTTTGGGCTGTCATCCCGGTTGTCCTCTCTGGAGACGGAAATCTACAGGATTTACGCAAATAAGCACATGGATATGATTCGCAGAATGGAGGAATTTGCAGAAAAATATGCAGATTACGGAGACGAACGACTGCTTACCTTCTCCCGGGAGATAGGATTTTATCTCTCCTATCAGGTATTTCAAAGCCGGATGGAGGGGTACGGATTCTGCTTTGCCACACCCACAACCAAGCGGGAGGAGCCGCTGCAGGCAGCAGGGCTCTATGACCTTGCCCTGGCAGTAGCTGTCTGCCGGGAGGAAAGAGCAGTGGTTCCCAATGATTTTGAGTACCGGGAAGGAGAGCGTTTTTTTGTGCTTACGGGACCGAATCAGGGCGGGAAAACTACCTTTGCCAGAAGTCTTGGACAGCTGGTTTACTTTGCTAAGCTGGGTCTTTCGGTGCCGGCAAAGCAGGCGAATGTTCCCTATTTCAAAGGTATTCTCACGCATTTTTCCGTGGAGGAGAGCATTGAGACCGGGCGGGGAAAATTGAAGGAGGAGCTGGTCCGGCTGGCACCCATGATGGACACTGTGTACGAAAATACCTTTGTGATTATCAATGAACTCTTTACCACAGCTGCCAACTTTGATGCCTGTATCATGGGAGGCAGGGTGCTGGACCACTTTCTTGCCCAGAGATGCATGGGAATCTATGTGACCCATCTGCGGGAGCTTTCTGAGGGAAGAGAGGGTGTGGTCAGTCTTCGGGCATCTCTTGACGAGAATCGGGTTCAGACCTTCCGAGTCCTGAGGAGCCCGGCATCGGATGCTCCCTGTGCGGCAAATCAGGTGAACAAATATCGTTTAGGCTACGCACAGCTCAAGGAGAGATTATCATGAATGTGAATCTTTTGTACAAGGACAGGGACTGGGAGAAGGAGGAGCCATATTATGACGGTGCTGCCATGATACAGGACCTGGGGCTTCATATTTTGTTTCGTATGGCCTCCAGACAGGTGATATATGAAAAGGGAGAGGTCAAACAAATCACGGAAACAGATCCCTTTCTTCAGGAGACCATGAAAAAGGTGATGCTGGTGCCCCTGCAGACCGAGGAGGAGATTTTGTATCGCCAGGAGATTCTGAAGGATTGTCTGAACAATAAGGAAGCAATCCTCGAGCTGTATCAGATTGTGAGCCGGATTCTGACCCGCTGGGACAGCCTTGGACGGCGTGAGAGGAAGAAGGCGGGCAGCAGAGATGTGTTAAATGAGCTGGTGACGGAGATTCAGGTGTTTTATCTTTTTCTACAGGGCGTTTCCGAAATCAGGGAGCAGCTGCGCCAATATCAATCGTCCTTCCGGTCACGGGGACTGAAGGATTTGTCTGAGAGACTGGAGCAGGAGTTTTCTGAGGATTACGAGAAGAACTTGAAAAAGCTGGCAGAGGATATATCTTTCTTTATCAGTCCGCCTGTGGACACGGAGCGTCCTACCATGCGGCTGCCCCGGATTTCCTTGAACTGCAGGGCAGGGGAAGGAGGGAAGCTGACGGGCTTCACACTGGTCTCTGTGGGTACCGAGGTGAAAAAATACAGGGATCCCAACAGCACCATCAGTAAGATGCAGGATTTTTTTGCGTCCAGGACTCCGGATGCCATAAATTTTCCAAAGGAATCCGCACTCAGGGATCAGGCTTCCGCCCTGGAGTACCAGGTAGTGCGGTATCTGATGGGTGCCTGTCAGCCGTTTCTGCAGAAGTTTGCCGGTTTTTTTGACCAGCTTAAGCTGCAGATTGCCTTTTATGTAGGAGCTGTGAATCTGCGGCAGCATATGGACCGGTTTGAACTGGAGAGCTGCTTTCCCACGGTCTGCCAAAGAGACAATCTCGATTTTGAGGAATTGAAGGAATTTGTGATGTGTATGGAACAGAGGGTAAAGGCTGTGGGGAATACCTGCCAAATCAAGGACAGGAATCTGCTGGTGGTTACCGGGGCCAATCAGGGAGGAAAATCCACCTTCCTGAGAAGCATAGGGATTGCCCAGGTGATGTTCCAATGTGGGTTGCAGGTAACTGCCAGACAGTATGCTTCCGGTATTTTTCCGGCGCTGTTTACCCATTTTACCAGGCGGGAGGACAGCTCCATGAACAGCGGAAGACTGGATGAGGAGCTGGGACGGATGAACCAGATTATTGAACATCTGGGAGAGCATTCTCTCTTGCTGTTGAATGAATCCTTTGCCACCACCACAGAGAAGGAGGGTTCTGTCATCGCCTATGATATCATTACGGCCCTTCAGGAGGCTGGGGTAAAAATACTGACGGTGACTCACCTGCTCTCCTTTGCCAACAAGGTGTATGAGGAGGCAATCGGTGGCACAAGAGAGGGCGTGGTGTTCCTGAGCGCGGAACGGCGGGAGGATGGACGGAGGACTTTTCGCATGATTGAACATGCGCCGGAGCTGACCAGCTTTGGGCTGGATTTGTATGACAGCATCATCCCACCGATGAAAACGGAGCTGTGAAGTATTCAGCTGCGCGGCTCAGTTATCCGGTGTCATAAGCCGGAAAAATATTGCTGAAACTTTTTCGGATATTTATCGTCTATCATGGTAAGAGGATGATAGGAGGAATTTTATATGAAGAGAAAAATGATTGCACTGATGCTCACCCTTATGCTGAGTATGTCAGCCTGCGGTGCTGCGCCTGGGGAGGAGAGCGGCAGTGGCAGTGAACTGACTGGCAGTGAAGAGACTGGTAATGAGCCGACTGTAACTCATATGGAAAAAGAATTTGATCTTCCTGACAGAATGGTAAGTGACACCAGGCAGGTCTATGTGGTGGAAGACAAGAGGGCATGGTACGATGATTTTTCCTTGGAGCTGTTGCGGGATTATGAGGCAGCCGGGGAGAATGTTCTGGTGTCTCCCTTGTCCATCATGATTGCCATGGCGATGACGGAAAATGGTGCGGAGGGAAATACGCTGTACCAGATGGAGG
>JBJENR010000055.1:0-16614 GCA_051880315.1 Acetatifactor sp. | reverse complement strand
ATGTGTCTGATTAATGCGCTGGTCTTTGATGCGGAGTGGAGGAATCCATATGAAGAATATCAGGTGACGGATGCAGACTTTACCCTGACGGACGGCAGCGTGGTTCCGGTGGAGATGATGAGTTCCGTGGAAGATTACTACCTGGAGGGAGAGCAGGCAACCGGTTTTCTGAAATACTATAAGGGGGGGAGATATGCCTTTGCTGCTCTCTTGCCGAAGGAGGGAATCACCTGCAGCGAACTGTTGCAGAATCTGACAGGAGCGGAGTTGAAAGAGATTTTGGATAATGCATCGACAGAGTACAAGGTGCGCGCAAAGATGCCAAAATTTACCGCTGATTACAGTGTCAGCCTGAAAAACTGGTTCCCGGCCAAGGGCATGGTAGATGCCTTTGATAGTGATCTCGCGGATTTTTCAGGAATCACAGACCCTAAAGAGGATCGTTTCTTTATCGGAGAAGTATTACATAAGACGCATATTGAGGTGGATGAAAAGGGAACCAAGGCAGCAGCTGTAACGGTAGTGATTACCAAGGACTGCTGTGCATCTATTGAAGAAGTGAAATACGTGGATGTCGTGTTGGATCGTCCCTTCGTGTATTGCATCATTGACTGTGAACAGAAGCTGCCCGTGTTCATCGGCACCATGGAAAAGCCGTGAATTTATTTCTTTTCATACCAAATCAGCGTCATTGCATCATTTACAATCTGAGCTTCACCGGTCCTGACGAATCCGCATTTTTCGTACAGATGACAATTGGCAGGCTCCTGCAGGATTGTTTCAAGGCGCCACTTTGTTGCCTCCGGGTGTAGTTCAAAGGCTTTTTGTATCGCAGTAAAGCCAATCCCCTGATTCTGATATCTGGGCAGAAGGAATAGCGGACTGATATAAAAGACAGTATTGTCATGAAGGGACGGTTTGTTCGCAATATTGATTGCTCCCACCCGGGCACCGTCCCTGACAATGAAATAGTATTTCCTTGTTGTTTGTTCTGCCCGTGCACGCACCTTCTCTATGGACTCAATGGCAGGAGAGCCTTCGTCGTGGTACTTTTCATAAAGCGGCAGAAAGCTCTCTATCTGCATCTTATATAACTGTTCAATTTCATCAGGTCTTACTTCCTCCAGCTTGACTCTATTCATCATTTCCGTGATTCCTTTGTCCGGAAGATGAAACCTTTCCTTAATCATTTTTGCAACCTCGTCCGGTTCCAGGTTGGTGTTGTCAATCTTCATGTAGTGTTCAAAGGGAAGCTCACCCTCGTGACTTACAAGGCGGTATTTTGTTTCCTCCCGCAGCATGCGATCCTCTGAAATGGCAAGATTCCGCTTGGAAGCTTTATTTCGTAACCGGTTTTCTGTCTTGTTTCGTTCTATCCTGACAGCGCGGTCTGCCACAAGCTCAACGTAGTAGACAGTTCCGCCGGTTGCCTCAAACTTGTCTGAGACATGCTTGATGTAATCCCAGTCAGAGGGCATATCAAAAGCCCACATGAAGGTAAATATCATACCCTTGTTGTCGCTTTTGAGGAATGCGTCAAATATATCATCCCGGAGCTTACTCACAACCGCCCCGTCAAATTTGCCGAATATCTCAATCACAGGTTCAATCATCATATGATTATGAAAAAGCCGGAAGTCCGTTATCTTCATAAGCTCCTGCCCCACGGTCATCTTACCGACGGCACCACTGCCGATTAATATTACTAAATCCATTTTCTGTTTCCTTTCTACACATCATCCTTCAGTGCGGCATGCCACACTGCATCACAGATTCCCTGGTTGTTCTTTCCTGCCATGCGCCACACACCCTCATATTTCATTCCTGCCTTTTCCATGACACGACCTGATTTGGGATTGTTGCTGTCATGGCAGGCGGCAACCCTGTTCAGCTCCACCTCATCAAACAAAAAGGCCATAACCTCGCCGAGGGCCTCCGGCATGATGCCCTGTCCCCACCACTTCTGTCCCATGCAATATCCTATATCAGCAGCCCCCGTTGCTTCATTCAGCTTCACCACTGAAATATTGCCAATCACTTCCTTTGTCTCTTTCAGCTCAATGGCCCAATTGTAAAAATTATCATTGTCATATCTTTTGATCCAATCCTGCAGAATGCCCTTGCTGGTTTCGACATCCTTATGCACAGGCCATGTGAGAAATTTCGTCACTTCCGGGTCGGAGGCCCAGTTCTGGTACATATCCGTCGCATCCTCCATTACAAATCTTCTTAACACAAGCCTGTCTGTTTCCAGTCTTTTTGTTCCTAAATTCTTCATGTTCCTTTCCTCCTGAGAATAAAATAAAACCACCTATCCAAAAGATAAGTGGTTTAAAGTCTGCCTATAAGCAAATTTATATTTCCTATCTTTCTCTTCAAGTCAAATATGAATATACAAAATCAAGACCATGCATCACAATATACATCGCCTGATAAACTGAATATTCATTTTCAACTCTGAAAGCAGAAACCATCATCGCTTATATTCCCTCACTGATTTTTTGTAAAGTATACGCAACATAGCAATATTTGTCAAGAAAAATTTATGCGAGGCAAACTTCCATCCATTGACTTTAAATCTCACATTAGGTATCATAGCCTCAACAAGGGTATTAGGACGCAGGGACAAAAGTGCCATCCCTTACCACAGGAGGATTTTTTTATGAAAATCAGAAAAATCAACGGTAGTGAGAGATTTGATGCCTATTTGATTTCGGCATATTGCTTTCACGAGAGAATAGAGGATGTGGAAGGACAGAGGGAACGGGTGGAAGCGGAAACCATAGAGGACTGGGGAGCTTTTTCGGAAGACGGAACCCTTATGGCAAGAATTATCAATAATCATTTTCAGCTTTTTGTGGATGGAAAGCCTGTACAAGCGGGGGGAATCGGAGCGGTATCTACCCTGCCGGAATATCGTGACAGGGGAGCCATACGGGAGATCTTCCGGGAACTCCTGCCGGAAGGGTATCGCAGAGGAGAGGTAATTTCGGTACTTTATCCCTTCAAACAAGCTTTTTATCGGAAACAGGGTTACGAGGTGGTGACTTTCCAGAGCAATTACGAGTTCAGCCCGGCTGTTCTTTCGGAATACAGCTTTGACGGAACAGTCACCAGATGGAATCCCGGAGAAAAAGTGGATGAATATCTGAAAATTTACAATCAGTTTGCAGCAAATTATAACTTTGCCATGCTCCGTGACGAAAACAGTATGCTGGAGCATATGAAGGTGGAACAGTTTTATAAGGATAGAAAGTTTTCTTATCTTTTCAGTAAAAAAGGAGAAAATATAGGGTATCTGATTTTTACGGATGTCAGAAATGACCCTGCAGCCATCCTGCACGTGGAGGAGAGTGCCTGGATTAACAGAGAGGGATTTTATGCCATACTTGGTTTTTTGAGCAGATTTGAAGCGGATTACGGTAAGATTCAGTTACCGCTTCCTTGTGGTATTGATTTGCTGAGACTTATCAGGAGTCCCAGAGCGTATGAGATTCACAAGACCTGTCGCCATGATTTTATGGTAAGGGTGATGAATGCAAAGAAGCTGTTGGAACTCATCAGAAAGCCTGCAGATTGTGATTTTACCATCCGTGTTACGGATGAATTGATTCCGGAAAACAACGGAGTATGGCGCGTGACTGCGGATACGGTGGAAGTGTGTGATACCTCGATGCCGGACCTTGTGGTTTCCGAGCGTGCCCTTGGTCAGATGGCCATGGGATGTATCAATCCGGATGAGGCTATGCTGAGACCGGATGTGGAGGTCTGCGGAAAAGAGGAGATGCTACGCAGAGTATTTGTGGAAAAGAAGATTTTTATTGGGGAACATTTCTGAGCGGATAACAGGGGGAACAAGGTTATGAATCATAGACAGACATGTGCCTCGGGAGTTTGGAAGAGTTGCAGAGGTCAGAAGGAAGGGTGCAGGGAGAATCAGGATAAAGGGACGATGTCAGGACGAAGGGACACTCTCTGGACAGAAGGAACGTCCCCTATCACCCGTGAGTTCTTTTTGCGGGATGGAATCACGGTGGCAAAGGAGCTGCTCGGGAAAATCCTGGTACATGAGACGCCCATAGGAACCGTGCGGGGTATTATTACAGAGGTGGAAAGCTACATGGGCGAGGAGGACAAGGGCTCCCATACCTATGGCGGACGCAGGACGGAGCGCACGGAGCCTATGTATCATGTAGGAGGCACCTCTTATGTATATTTGATTTACGGAATGTACAGCTGCATGAATATTGCGGTCATGCCGGAGGGGATTGCTCAGGCGGTGCTTCTGCGCAGTGTGGTCCCGGCGGACAGGGAGTCGGAACAGAGGATGCAGCAGCTTCGCATGCTGGACCTGACTGAGAGGAAGGAAAGGCGGGCAAGGAGAGCATCCGGGGCGGAATCATCTGACAGTCCGGTAAAAGACACGCCGGGGATTGCCGGAGAGCAGATAAACATGCAACTTCCGGTCTCGTCTTCGGTCAGAAAGCATCTTGCAGACGGTCCCGGAAAGCTTTGTATCGCCATGGGCATCACACGGGCAGACAATGACGTGGATATGGTGGGGAGCGGGAGCTTTTATGTGACGGAGGGAATTACGGTATTGCCCTCTGAGATTCGAGCCGGGAAAAGGATTGGTATTGATTATGCCGAGGAGGCAGCAGACTTCCTGTGGCGGTTTTATCTGGAGGATGTAGACCTATGAGTTTGAGGTTTGTTTTCGGCCCCTCCGGGTCGGGAAAAAGCAGATTACTGTATGAGGAAATGATTGCCCGGGCGGAGAAAAATCCCGGGCAGAATTTCCTGATTATCGTACCGGACCAGTTTACCATGCAGACCCAGAAGGAGCTGGTGCAGCTGAGTGACAGGGGCGGTATCATGAATATCGACGTGCTGAGCTTCGGAAGACTGTGTCACAGGATTCTGGAGGAGGTAGGGGGTGGAGAAATCCCGGTACTGGATGACACAGGCAAGAGCTTAGTCCTTCAAAAGGTGGCCGCAGGAATGAAGGACAGGCTTCCCATGCTGGGCAGCTTTCTCCACAGACAGGGCTATATTCACGAGGTGAAAAGTGCCCTATCCGAGTTTATGCAGTACGGAATAGCGCCGGAGGATCTGCCGGCGCTGATTGAGTTTGCGGGGAAAAGAGGAGCATTGTCCCAGAAACTGATGGAGCTGGAGACCTTGTACAAGGGCTTCAGAGATTACATACAGGGGAATTTTATCACCACCGAGGAGAAGCTGGATGTGCTTCGCCGTTCGTTGGCAAAATCAGCTATTTTACCCGGGAGTGTGGTGGTGTTTGACGGTTTTACGGGCTTTACACCGATACAGTACAGGGTAATTCAGGAGATGATGCGGCTCTGTCAGGAAGTGGTGGTAGTGCTGACTATGGGTATGGGGGAGAATCCCTATCAGCCGGACGGGGAGCAGCGACTGTTTCATCTCAGCAAGAAAACAGTGGCTGATTTGTGCGGGCTTGCAGAGGCGGTGCAGGTCACCAGAGAAAGAGATTGTTTTGTCTGCTTTGCGGGCGGGGAAAAGGGTGCCGGCTCCGGAGATATGAAAAAAGGGGTTCTTCCTCAGAATGGGGAATTGGATTGTGAAGTCGTAGCCAACGTAAACCATCGTTTCCGGAAGGCGCCG
The DNA here is from genome assembly GCA_051880315.1 of Acetatifactor sp. GTDB lineage: Bacteria > Bacillota > Clostridia > Lachnospirales > Lachnospiraceae > Acetatifactor. The sequence continues at coordinate 10,971 of JBJENR010000055.1, read as the reverse complement.
GCATTGCAGTTTCTGGAGCAGCATTTGTTTCAGCATGATGCAGCGCAGTGGCAGCAGGAACAGCAGGAAATCTATTTGTTCGAGACCGGGACTACCAGGGAAGAGGTACATCAGACAGGATTAAAAATCAAGGAACTGGTGCAAAAGGAAGGTCTGGTCTACCGGGACATTGCGGTGGTATCGGGAGATTTGGAAGGGTATGCCCCCTATGTGGAGACAGAATTCCTACAGATGGAGATTCCCTGTTACATAGACAGAACCCGGGGCATTGTGCTGAATCCCATGATAGAATTTATCAAAAGCGCCCTGGAACTCTATCTCAGAGATTTTTCTTATGAGGCAGTCTTTCATTACCTTCGCAGCGGTCTCGCGGATATGACGCCTGAGGAGGTGGATCTGTTGGACAATTATTGTCTGCAGACCGGTATCCGGCATAAAAAGGCATATTCCAACAGGTTTACCAGAAACATCTGGAAGGATGAGGAGGGAGAGGCCAGACTGGAGAAGGTGAACGCCCTGCGGGAGCGTTTCATGACACAGGTGGAAATGCTGAGCATGGGACCTTCCGACAGCGTGGAAAGCTATGTGAACAAGCTGTATGATTTTCTGGTGCAAAATCAGGTACAGCAGAAGCTGACTGCCTGGGAGCAGGAGTTTACACAGACCGGTCAGACTGCCAGAGCCGGGGAATATGCCCAGATTTACCGGCTTGTGATGGAGCTTTTGGAGCAAATCTACGGACTGCTGCGGGAGGAGACCATCACCTTGCAGGAATTCTCCGATATTCTGGAGGCAGGATTTGGTGAAATCGAGGTAGGAACCATCCCCCAGAATGTGGACCGGGTGCTTGTAGGAGATATCGAGAGAACCCGCTTAAAGCAGGTAAGGGTGCTGTTTTTCCTGGGAGTCAACGATGGAAACATTCCAAGAAATGCCTCCAAAGGCGGCATCATCTCTGATATGGACAGGGAATTCTTAAGGGAATCCGGAAAGGAACTGGCCCCCAGCCCGAGACAACAGATGTTTATTCAGAGACTGTATTTGTATCTGAATATGACCAAGCCCTCGGAGAGACTTTACATATCCTATGCAAAAATGAACAGCGCAGGCAAGTCCATTCGTCCTGCCTACCTGATAGAGACCATAAAAAGGATGTTCCCCGCATTGAAAACAGAGCATCCCGAGCTTCGAAGTGCCCTGGAACAGGTGGTTACCGGACAGGAAGGTGCAGGATATCTTGCAGAAGGGCTGCGGGAATATGTTGCAGGCGCCGTGGACGATAAGCGTGAGAAGGAAATAATTGCGCTATACAGCGCTTACGGACAGGATGACTTAAAAATAACAAGGGATATTTTATACGATGCCGCTTTTAAGAAATATGAAGAGAGCGGTCTCTCTGCTGTGGTGGCGAGAGCTCTTTACGGAACGGTATTAGAGAACAGCGTGAGCCGTCTGGAGACTTATGCAGCCTGTGCTTACAGGCATTTTCTGCAGTATGGTCTGAGTCTCCGGGAGAGGAAGGAATTTGCTTTCGAGAGCGTGGATCTGGGAAATGTATATCACGAGGTACTGGAAAATTTTGCAGGAAAAATTTCAGAAGGCGGATATACCTGGTTCGACTTCCCGGAAGCCTTCGCCGGAGAGACGGTTCAAAAAGCCCTGGAGGAATGCGCGGCGTCCTATGGGAATACAGTGCTGTACAGCAGCAGCCGTAACGAGTATGCCATCAGGAGAATGGGACGAATTCTGACCCGAACAGTATTGACCATACAGAGACAGCTGAAGAAGGGCAGCTTCCATCCCGATGCCTACGAGCTGTCCTTCCGCTCGGCGGCTTCTCTGGATGACATTCATCTATCACTGACCGGAGAGGAAAGGATGCGTCTGCGGGGCAGAATCGACCGCGTGGACATTGCGGAGGATGAGGAGCATGTACTGGTCAAGGTAGTGGATTACAAATCAGGAGACAAACATTTTGATTTGGCTGCCCTGTACTATGGCTTGCAGCTTCAGCTGGTGGTCTATATGAATGCGGCTCTGGAATACGAGAAGAAAAAACACCCTGAGAAGGAGGTGCTTCCGGCTGCCCTTCTCTATTATCACGTGGATGACCCGGCAGTGGAATCGCCGGTGGAGCTTGGGGAAGAGGAATTGCGGGAACTGATTGAAAAACAGCTTAAGATGAAAGGCGTGGTAAGCAGTGAGCCCGGAATTGTAGAACGTCTGGACGGAGAGATGGAGAATAAGTCTGATGTAATTCCGGTAGAGCGAAATAAGGACGGCAGCTTTAGTGCCAAATCTTCTGTGATGAGTGGGGAAGAGTTGCAAATAATCTCAGATTATGTCAGCCGAAAAATAACGGATATCGGTAAGGAGATTCTGGACGGAACCATTTCCCTGAATCCTTATGAAAAAGGAAGCGAGGAGGCCTGTACCTGGTGTGCATTTCAAAAGGTCTGCGGCTTTGAAACTGCGATACCGGGATGTAAGAAGCGTAAACTGGAGGACCTTCCTCCGGAGGAAATCATGAGAAGGATGCGGGAAGGAAAGGAGTGAGCACATGGCAGTGAACTTTACCCGGGAGCAACAAAGAGTCATAGATACAAGAGATTGTAGTGTTCTGGTGTCCGCTGCCGCCGGCAGTGGAAAAACGGCTGTTTTGACGGAGCGCATTGCCGGGCTTGTGTGCGATGAGGAGCATCCTATAGATATTGACCGCCTGCTGGTGGTGACCTTTACCAATGCGGCGGCTGCAGAGATGCGGGAGCGTGTGGCGGCAAGGATCGCCGAGAAGCTGGAGGAATGTCCGGACTCCGAACATATTCAGAGGCAGGCGACCCTTTTGCATAATGCGCAGATAACTACCATTGACAGCTTCTGCCTGTATCTGCTGAGAAATCATTTCAATGAAATCGGGCTGGACCCTGCATTCCGCATTGCGGATGAGGGGGAAATCAAGCTGATGCGACAGGATGTGATGGCAGAAATGCTGGAGGAGTGTTTTGCTTCCGGAGATGAGGAGTTTCAGAACTGTGTGGAAGTTTTCTGTCCCGGAGGGAAAGAGAGCGTACTGGAAAAATATATCCTCATGCTCTCCGGATATGCAGCCGCCTTTCCCTGGCCCGGGGAGTGGCTGGAAGAGCGCAAAAGTGATTATGAGGCAGATACCGTGGAGGCAATCTGCCACAGCGACTACTGCAGCTACCTGGACAGCTATCTACATTCTATGGTGAAGGGCCTGGCGGAGAAAATGAAGCAGGTTCTGCAGCTTTGTGAGGAGCCGGACGGTCCCTACATGTACGGAGAAATGGTAGAGGGGGAACTGGAGCAGCTGGAGAGGCTGAAGTCCTGTGCCAATCTGAGGGAATTTGCGGAAAGGCTACCTGCGGTCAGCTTCGGCAGACTGTCCGGTAAGAAGGATGAAAGTGTCTCCTCAATTAAGCGTCAACGAGCTGCAGACCTGAGGGCTGAGGTGAAAAAGAGTCTTCAGGGCATGGCGGAAAAGTATTTTGCCACCCCGCTGGAGCTGGCTGCAGAGCAGGGAAAAGCCTGCTGCAGGCCGGTGACCACACTGGTAAACCTGACCCTGGAGTTTGACAGGAGAATGCAGGCTGCGAAACAGGAAAAGAAGGTAATCGATTTCTCGGATATGGAGCATTATGCGCTGGATATTCTCCTGAAAAAAACGGAGGAAGGGATTTTCCCAAGCCATGTGGCACTGGAATATCGTCAGCATTTTGCGGAAATTCTCATCGATGAATACCAGGACAGCAACCTGGTGCAGGAGTATCTGCTGGCAGCCGTATCCGGCGAAGAGGACGGTCATTTCAACCGTTTCATGGTAGGTGACGTGAAGCAGAGTATCTACAGGTTCCGACTGGCGAGACCGGAACTGTTTCTGGAAAAATATGAGAATTATGGGGAACAGGGCAGCAGGGTCAGAATTGACTTAAGCAGGAATTTCCGTAGCCGCAGGCAGGTCACAGATGCTGTTAATGACGTGTTTTCGGCGCTTATGAGCAAAGAGACCGGAGGCATTGTCTACGATGAAAAAGCTGCTCTGTACCCGGGGGCGTCCTATCCGGAGCAGGAGGGGAATGAGAGCGAGCTTCTGCTGGTGGAAAGGCCGGAAAAGGAGTCTGAATTTACCGGAAAACAATTGGAGGCAAAGGCCATAGCCGCCAGAATCAAGGAACTGCGAAAAGACTTTCTTGTGACGGATAAGGGCAGTGGCAGCCTGCGTCCGGTAAGGTATTCCGACATGGTCATCCTGCTGCGCACCAACAGCGGATGGGATGAGGAATTCAAGGAGGTTCTGGAAGAGGAGGGGATTCCTGTGTTTATCACCACAAAGAGCGGCTATTTCAGTGCTACGGAGGTGCAGGAGCTTTTACAGCTGCTGCGGGTGTTGGACAATCCGGAGCAGGACATTCCTTTATTCGGTGTGATGAAATCCATCTTTGGCGGCTTTACGGAGGAAGAGATTGCCGCCATCCGCAGTGCCCACAGGGAGGACAGCCTCTACCGGGCGGTGAAGCTTTACGGAGACAGCAGGACGGAGGAGTTTGTCAGCATGCTGGAGCAATACCGCAGATGTACGATTTACATGTCGGTGCGGGAGCTTTTGACAAAGCTGGTTACGGATTTTAACTATCTGAATTATGTGACTGCGCTGCCTGCAGGAGGGAAACGCCGTGCCAATGTGGAAATGCTGTTTACCAGGGCTTCGGAATTCGAGAAAAGCAGTTATTTCGGACTGTTCCACTTCATACGATACATGGAGCAGCTGGAAAAATATGACGTGGATTACGGCGAGGCAGATACTCTGGATGAGAATGCGGATGTGGTGCGCATTATGAGCATCCATAAGAGTAAGGGTCTGGAGTTCCCTGTGGCGTTTGTGGCGGGACTGGGCAAAAAGTTTAATTTGCAGGATACCAACCAGTCACTGATATTGGATATGGATTTCGGGCTGGGTACGGATTATGTGGATCCCGGGAGACGCTTTAAGAACAAGACGATACGCAGGAAGGTACTTGCCACCAAGCTGAGGCAGGATAATCTGGCGGAAGAAATGCGGGTTCTGTATGTGGCGATGACCAGAGCCCGGGAGAAGCTGATTCTCACTGCCACTCTGGATAATGCAGTCGAAAGCTGGGAGCAGTACCGGGAAAACAGTCAGGAGCAGTTGGCCTTCTCGGATTTTGCGGAAGCAGGTAGTTATCTCGATTTCCTGCTGCCTGTGGCAGGCAGGACCTGTCTGCAGGTTTCGGTGCTGGGCGAGGCGGACCTGCTGACAGAAGAACTCAAGGAACAGTTTGAACTTGGGGACCGTAAGCGTAAGCTGGAGGAGGAAGCGGCACATCCGGACCCTGCCCTTCTGGCACAATTGAAAGAGCGGCTGGGCAGCGTCTATCCCCATCAGAACCTGGAGGGACTCTATACCAAAACCACGGTGTCCGAGCTGAAAATCGCCGCCATGGCTGACAAGGATGAGGCAGCCTTCCACTGCTTTGAGGAAAAAGAGGTGGAGGCCTATATTCCCACATTCCGCAGGGGAGAAGAGAAAATCAGCGGCACGGTTCGCGGAAATGCCTACCACCGCGTCATGGAGATACTGGATCTTTCCGGGATATATACGGATACCTGTCGGGACGATGGGACAGACATATCCGGTATGCTCTGTCAGCAGCCTCAGGGACAGAGGGATGTGCAGGAGTTGTCGGGGGCTCAGGAGCTGCCGGACCCGGAATCAATGACACAAAGAGTGGAGTCGATTCTTCAGGAGGCAGTAAAGAGCGGACGGTTGAAAAAAGAGTATTTCGAAGCGGTAAACCTGAAGAAACTGGTACATTTCCTGCAGTCGGAACTAGCCCTTCGCATGTGGAAAGCAGATTGGCAGGGAAAGCTGTATCGTGAGCAGCCTTTTGTACTTGGCATCAGCGCAAACCGTTTGAATGAAGCTTATCCGAAGACGGAAAATGTGCTGATACAGGGCATCATCGATGTGTTCTTTGAGGAAGAAGACGGGCTGGTGCTTCTGGATTATAAGACAGATGCGGTAGCCTCTATGGAGGAGCTTTGGAATCGGTATGAGAGCCAGCTGGATTATTACAGCGAGGCGCTTCAGAGAATTATGGGGAAACCGGTGAAGGAAAGGATTCTCTATTCTTTTCATCTGGAAAAGGCTTATTCATTATAAAATACATGATAAAGTACATGGAACTTCCGGGCTGGAAATATATTCTATGTGCCGGCAAATCAGAAACTGACGGGGTATAGAGGAAGAAGCAAGAAAAAACCCCCGCAGGGAAGGTAGAGCGGGGTAAGTCCACAGAACATATAGATGGGAAGATTACAAGAAAACATAGGAATGTCCAAGGATTCGCTGTTTGTGGTAAAGACAAAAACATATGGATTTGCTATGCTTTTTCTTGGAGGTGACAAACAAATGGATTTAATACAGATTGGAAAATTCATAGCGGAGCTGAGAAAGGCCCGGGGACTTACCCAGGAACAATTTGGAGAAAAGGTTGGTGTGACAAACAAGACGGTCTCCAGGTGGGAAACCGGTGCGTATTTACCGCCGGCTGACGCCCTGCTTTCCATGAGTGAAATGTATGAGGTAAGCATAAATGAGATCCTCAGCGGTAGGAGATTGTCGGAGGAAGAGTATAAGAAAGCCGCTGAAGAAAACCTGGTACAGACAATCACTGCCAGTAGTTTTTCCCTTAAGGATAAGATTGATTTTTATAAGAAAAAGTGGTTGAAAGAACATAGGGCAATTATGATATTTATCGCTATCTGCATTATTGGAACTTTTGCAGTGGGTATGATTCTTCAGAACTCATTGGTGGGGTATGCAGCAGTCCTGATGCTGGTACTGGCACACGGATGGAGAAACAATACCATGATGGCCTATATAGAGAATAATGCATACGATGGTACGGAAAGACAATAGATGCTGCTTCCGTTTATCGAATCCCTTTATTTTACTGTGATATAGATACACTATCTTGAGGAAAAATGAATATTGCAATAATCTTGGTATTTGCCCTGCCCAGGCAAAGAATGAGATTAGTGTCATGGTTGGCACAAAGGGAACCCTCACGAATTGTATTTCGTGGGGTCTTTTTGTGTGCGAAAGTTTTGCACCGTTATGTATTACCTGCCGGCTCTTCATTGATACATAAAATGAAAAATTTGAAAGGAACCTGAGAAATCAGATGCTTCATAATGAGAAATATTATCAAATACACGTCTATACATTTGAAAAAGAGGATGATAGAATGGGTTAGTAAATACTAACCAAGAACACAAACATAAAAGAATAAGAGATAGAATGCGAAAGGGCATAAATGATATGATGATAAATAAAAGGTTGATTGGAACAGTCAGTGAAAGTAAAAAATATATTGTGGGAAATGTGGCGTGCCAATGGATTTCTCTTGTGACAAATATTGTTATGATGGGAAACATAACAGTTTTTTTAGCAAAGCTGTATGAGAAAACCGCAGAAACAAAGCATTTGATTACAACCCTAACGATTGCTATGGTTGCAATGGCAGTGCGCTATATCTGTACTTTAATGTCAAGTAAAATGAGTTATCTCTCCTCGAAGGCGGTAAAGAAAACCTTGCGGGAGTTGATATACAAAAAGCTTTTACGGATTGGGACATCCTACAACGAACAGGTAAAAACCTCCGAGGTGGTACAGGTGGCGGTAGAAGGTGTGGATCAGCTTGAGACTTATTTTGGGGCATATCTTCCACAGTTTTTTTACGCGATGTTGGCGCCGATTACTTTATTTATTTTTTTGTGTTGTGTGAACGTCCCATGCGCGGCTTCCCTGCTCATATGTGTGCCATTCATTCCGGTGTCTATTGTTGCTGTACAGAGATGGGCAAAAAAGCTTTTGGCTAAATACTGGGGACAGTATACAGCTCTTGGAGATACTTTTCTTGAAAATTTGCAGGGGCTTACAACCTTAAAAATTTATCAGGCAGATGACTTTAAGCAAATAGAAATGAATGAGGAATCGGAAAAGTTCCGTAAGATTACCATGAAGGTGCTGACCATGCAGTTAAATTCCATCACGATTATGGATTTGATTGCATATGGCGGGGTGGCTTGTGGAGTAATTATGTCAGTAACCCAGTACAGAGCAGGAAATGTGTCTCTTGCAGGGTGTCTGCTTATCATGCTTCTCTCTGCAGATTTCTTTATACCTATGAGAATGCTTGGCTCCTTTTTCCATATAGCAATGAACGGAATGGCAGCAAGCGATAAAATATTCAGACTGTTAGATTTGCCTGAATATCCGGCGGCATCGGAAAAGATTGGAGAGGACTGCACCATAATATGTACGAAGTTGCATTTTTCTTATGAGAAAGAGCGTGAGATTCTGCACGGACTGGATATGTCTTTTCAGAATGGAAGTTTTACTTCAATTGTAGGAGAGTCCGGTTGTGGAAAGTCAACAGTTTCTGCAATTGTGACAGGCAGAAACAAGGAATATGAAGGGTCCGTAACAATTGGCGGTAAGGAGTTAAAAAATCTTGATGAAGAAAGCCTGATGAAGAATATTACTTATGTCAGTCATCAGAGCTATTTATTCAAAGGAACGGTAAGAGACAATCTGTTAATGGGTTGCCCTACGGCTTGTGACGATGAATTGTGGGCAGTTCTTGACAGAGTCAATCTACTTGATTTTTTAAAGGGTGAAAAGGGTCTTGATACGGAACTAAATGAAAAGGCATCTAACCTGTCAGGCGGGCAGTGTCAGAGACTGGCACTTGCAAGGGCACTTCTGCATGATAGTCCCGTATATATTTTTGATGAGGCAACCTCGAATATTGATATTGAGAGTGAAAACGACATTATGGCAGTGATTCATGCGCTGTCAGGACGTAAAACTGTTATTTTGATTTCCCATCGTCTGGCAAACGTGATTGATTCTGACAATATTTATGTGATGGCTCAGGGAAATATTGCAGAAAGTGGAAACCACGAAGAATTATTAAAGAAAAACGGCATGTATACTACGCTGTGGAATGCACAGCAGAATCTGGAAAACTACGGAAAGGAGGGTGCGGTTATATGAGAAAGAGAAGCGGATTTTGTGTCATGATGAGCCTTGTGGGTCTTGTGAAACCTCTAACCGGGTATATGGCACTGGCAATTATTATGGGGCTGATCGGACATCTTGCAGCATCCTTTATTACCATATTTGGTGGGTATGCCGTAGCAGAACTTTTAGATTTTGATACCCCGCTTTCGTTAAGAATTATTTTTATTTCGGTATGTGCGTTTGCCCTGATTCGAGGTGTTCTTCGTTATGCGGAGCAGGCATGTAATCACTTTATTGCATTCAAACTGTTGGCGCTGATCCGGGATAAGATATTCAGGGCACTCAGAAAGCTATGCCCTGCGAAACTGGAAGGTAAGGATAAAGGGAATCTGATTTCGGTAATCACGTCGGATATTGAGCTTTTGGAGGTGTTTTATGCACATACGATTTCACCGATTGCGATTGCGTTCTTATTCTCGGCGATTATGTGTCTGTTTATCGGAAGCTTCAGTCGGATACTTGGCATGGTTGCCCTTGCAGCGTATATGACAGTAGGTGTTTTTGTTCCTCTTCTGATATCGAAGCTTAGCGGAGAGGATGGAATCCGGTTTCGTACAAAGTCGGGGAATCTCTCAGGATTTGTCCTGGACAGCCTTCGTGGACTTTCAGAAATACTTCAATACGGACAGGGAGAGCAAAGACTTTTCTTAATGAATAAACAGACGGAAAGATTATCTGATGATGAACAGAGAATGAAACGTACATCCGGCAGAAATCAGGCAGTTACCAATACAGTAATTTTGTTTTTTGACCTTGTTATGCTGCTTGTGTCAGCCATGTTATATCAGAATGGACAGATAGAATTTATAGGAGTGTTAATTCCTACTATTTCTCTTATGAGTTCCTTTGGACCGGTAGTGGCACTTGCAAATCTTGGAAGCACTTTACAAAATACTTTTGCGGCGGGGAATAGAGTGCTGGATATCCTGGAGGAGACTCCGGTGGTGGATGAAATAAGTGGAAAGAAAGAGATTGCTTTTACCGGGGCATCTGCCGAAAATGTCACATTTGCTTATGGCGGAGAGAGGATCTTGGACAATATATCTGTGAATATCCCCATCGGCTCGGTCGTCGGAATTACGGGCAGAAGCGGAAGTGGTAAATCCACACTTCTAAAACTGTTTATGCGGTTCTGGAGAACCCAGGAGGGCTGCGTAAAGCTGTCAGGGACGGATGTAAATCGTATCAATACTGCAAATCTCCGGGAGATGGAGAGTTTTGTCACGCAGGAAACACACCTGTTCCATGACAGTATAAGGAATAATCTTCGTATCGCAAAGCTTGACGCAACAGATGAAGAAATAGAGGAAGCCTGTAAAAAGGCATCGGTTCATGATTTTATTATGAGTCTTCCGCAGGGTTATGGCACGTCGGTAGGAGAGCTTGGCGATATGCTTTCCGGAGGAGAAAGACAAAGACTGGGACTTGCAAGAGCATTTCTGCATGCATCCGATCTGCTTCTGTTAGATGAACCTACAAGTAATCTGGACAGTTTAAACGAAGCAGTCATTTTGAAAGCATTAAAGGAAGAAAAGGAGAATAAGACGGTGGTGCTGGTGTCTCATCGAAAGTCTACCATGTGTATTGCTGAGAAAGTATATTCGGTGGAACACGGGAGGGTGAGCTGATGAAAAAAGATATCCTGACCAAACGTGAAAGAGAAAAGGAAATTGTTTCACAGATGATAGCTCTATATTGCAAAAGGAAACATGGAAACAGAAAGAGGCTCTGTGAGCAGTGTGAAGGATTATTGGATTATGCAAAAATGCGCAGTGATAAATGTCCCTTTATGGAGACGAAAACATTTTGCTCCAACTGCAGAGTGCATTGTTATCAGCCTG
>JBJENR010000054.1:0-4018 GCA_051880315.1 Acetatifactor sp. | reverse complement strand
CACATCCAGCTTCCTTCAGATTCCACCTCACGATGGACACCCTTGCCTTCGGCTATATCCTTCCCACTACCGGGCGGATTCGGGACTTGCACCCGTTGGAAACGTGCGCCGCTAGGCGCACATATTAAGGGCATACAGATTTTCCGTATGCCCCACATTAAAATCATTTTCTGTTATTTCCCCCTTTTTGGAAACTCCAGCTTTACCTTATATTGTGAGCCTTTGATCTCCTTCCCGTCTCTGGTATAGGAATAATCCTCTATGCCCTCCGGAATAAGGTACGCATCATAGCTGCCTTTCTTCCCTTTCAAGCCTTTTACGAGGGTCTTTTTTCCTTCCAGCAGGCTCTTGATCTGGCTGTCGGTCAGCACCGCCCCCATTGCCCGTGACACGTTCATGCCGCACTTATTCTTGCAGTAAGCGCCGAATTTTCCTTTTACCACATCGCCGCCGCACTTCGGGCATTTTCCCAATGCCGCCGTTGCTCCTGCTTCCTGTGCGCCGCCCCCGAACATGGTTTTCTGTTCATTGCTGACGCTGTGGTAGGTCTGCACAAGGTTACGCACCATATCTTCAATGCCCGACATAAACTGTTCTGCCGGAACTTGTCCCTTTGACACAAGCGTGAGTTCATTTTCCCAATCTGCGGTAAGTTTCGGAGACTTCACCACATCGGGAAGCACGGTAATGAGTTTTACCCCGTCCTCCGTGGGCAGCATCTGCTTTTTCTCCCGCTTCACGAATCCGTCCTTAACTAACTTCTCAATAATGTCCGCCCGTGTCGCAGGTGTGCCAAGTCCTTTACGCTCCACGTCATCTCCCATATCCTCTGCTCCGGCTCTCTCCATAGCGGACAACAGGCTGTCCTCGGAAAGATTTTGTCAAGGGTAGTTAAGAAAAATCTTCACTGTTTATGTCATGTAATATCAATCTGTTAATCTTATCCGTCATGGTTTCCCTGCTCGTTTTACTGAAATGAATTGCCACGTTGTAGGTGGTTCTTCCGATTTTCTTTTTGATATGCGGACACTGTTCTTTGTCCGTTGTCTGCTTTTCTGTCTGTTCCATAATTCTCCTTTTCCCAACGTAAAAAGGTGCATGAAATCCTTTCTGTTTTCCATGCACCTTACGCTGTGGTTAAATTGTGTTTTCGTGTTTCTTATTCCGGTTCTGCTCCCTTGCCTGCTCGTCCGCTCTCTGCTGTACTTCCATTTCCCTGAGATTGCCTTTGAAAACGGAAAGCCTTGCAAGGTCGGTAGCAACCCTACTGCTTTTTCTCTGTATCTGCTCCTGCTGTGCCAACACCTCCGCTAACTGCTTATCAATATATGGCTTTGATATTTTCATATTTTCCGGCATGACTGCCTTTACCCTGTCACGATATATTGCATAGTTTTCAAGCTCTGTTTCATGCTTTTTCTTAAAGGAATTTTTCCTCAATCCGCTTAGTGCCTGATACTCTTTCATTACTGGCTGATACTGCTTGTAATCGTCATAGTCAGATACCGCCTGCGTCCACTTCTCATAACGCACACTTAACTCTGAAAGTTCTGCCCTGCAATTCTCCAACACCTCCGTCTGCTTTTCCTCAAACACCCTTATATCTTCCCATGTTTCAAGATGGTTTGTGTCAATCAGCTTTGCAAGCTGTTCCACATTGCCCAGAAGCCGCTTGTCTTCAAATCTCTGTACATAAGGAAAAATTGGTCTTACAACCATTTCTGTCCTTTGTTTCTTCAGTATCTCCAATGCGGTCTGAACCTCTGATTTTTGTTCCGGTACGGAAGGATTGATTGATGGATTGATAGATTGAATGTCATCCCTTTCTGTCCGGCTTTTTCTCTCAAAAACAAATTTGAAAACTCCCTTTTTCAGTTCCTCTTTGAGTTCAGAGATAAATCCATAAATCTTCATTATCATGGCATTGTATTTCCCGATTGCACGATTGATATTGCCCCTTTCTGTCCGGATGCCTTTTCGTTCCAATGCACTTGCTCTTTCCCCTAAATGAATGGTCGGAATAAGAGGTATCCCTCTGTCCTTATAGGAACGTGGATCAACACGCTCGGCTATGCCTGCTTTTTCATTGGTGGCATTGATAACCTCCGCAATGGCATTTCTCCATTCCTTCGCCTTGCCTTTCTCATTCCAGTCAATCACATTTACTTTCCGGCTTTTATAGCCTTTTCCGCTGGTATTGGGGATTCTGTTACCGTCTGCGTCAACGACATACTCTTTTCTTGATTTTGCTCCCCATGTACCATCCTCATTGAGAGGTCTGAGCGTAAGAAGGATATGGATATGCAGATTAGGCTGTCCTTTATCGTTGTACGAACGATGAATACCATAATCTGCACACATTCCCTTATCTACAAACTGTTCTTTGATAAAACGCTCCATGACCTGCCTTGCGGTGGCTTCGTCCCACTCATTGGGCAGGGAATATTTCAGGCTCCTTGCAAGCTGGGCATTCTTCGCTTTCTCGTTCTTTTCTACAGAGTTCCATAATACTGCCCTGTCTGCAAATTCCGGTGGTGCATGTTCCGGCAGAAGCACACCTGCACCGACTAAATCCTCTTTGGCAGTTCTGTTATAGGTCATGCCATAATAATCACTGTAAAGCGATGTCCTGCTGATATAGGCTGACTGCTCAACCGCAGACTGTCCTTTGCTCCGCTGGACTATGGATGCCCTGCTGCTAATCGTTCCGTTCTTCACTGTCCTCTCCTTTCCCACAACGTAGCGGGTTGCACCGGCAGACTTTGTGGGCAGATGAAAGCACGTCTTTTTGTGATTTCATCTGAACGCAAAGTTCACTAGGGTAGGCGATTCTTTTTACCGCCGAAGGGAGTGTAGCTCCCTTATAACAAAAGGCTTACCTTTTGTTCAACAAGGTGCCTGCACCTTGTTATCGGATACGAAGTAGCCGACTGCCCTCTGCAAGGTCTCCGCTCCGCTTCGGTCCGTGCAAACGGATGTCCCCCGGACATCCTGCACCCTTCGGAGAACGCACAGCACCGCCCCAAAGGGTGGTGTATCTGTGCGCCCTCAACAAAGTTGAGGGAATTGGCTACAACGCTGCACATTCCCTATTCTTCTTCGTTTTCACCCTCGTCTGCTTTCTCATTTATCGCCGTATCCGGCATTTTTTCCTCCGCCCTTGCAAGCTCCCGTTCAATCTGCTCCATGCAGTTCTTGACCTCTCTTGTGGCAAATGCCACCTGCATAATCCGTCTGGTCTGCTCCTCGCTGTATCTCCTCGGCTCATTAAGAAATGTTTCAAAGTTTGCACCCACTACAATCTTTCTGTGGTTATCTGCTTTCCTCTGCTCCATCTTTGCCTTTTTCATCAGCATATCCAGCTTGTTCTTTTCCTGCTCCATGCGTTTCCGCTGTGCTTCGATTTTATTTTCTAAATTCATCTTTCATTACCTCTGCTTTCTTTAAATTTGTTGTCTGTAAAACAGAAAAGCGGTGCTTCCGTTTTATTGGATAACACCGCCTAAATGACTGCCCGTATTCGTTTCCATTTCTGCAATTTACTCCTGTCTCCTTTCTGCTCCTGTCGCTGTAAATGTATTTTACAAATAAAAAAGACAACCAAGATTTTGTTTCTTAATTGCCTGTTTCTATGCTATTAAATTTTTATTGAAACGATAGCCGACTCCCCAAACAGTCTGTATGTAGATCGGCTTGCTTGGATTATCCTCTATCTTCTCCCGAATATTCCGGATATGACTCATGACGATGTTGTAATCGCCGGAATAGGATTCCTTCCAGACAATATCATAAATCTGTTCCTTGCTGAAAACTATTCCCGGATGCTTTGCAAGAAGCTTGAAAATCTCAAACTCCGTGTAAGTAAGCTCTATCTCCTGATTTTCCCGAATGATCACCCGTTGAACCTCATCTATCATAAGACCTTTGAAATTCAACAGATGATTATTCAAACCTGACATCTGAGTGATTTCCTCTCTGGTATTTATCAACGATAATATGCAGTTCATCATATCATCCT
>JBJENR010000053.1:0-17326 GCA_051880315.1 Acetatifactor sp. | reverse complement strand
CTTGTTCTTTTTGCGCGGAGTATTTTCCGGGGTTACATTATTCTCGTTACTCATAGTGTTTCCTCCTTGGATGGTTGCGAATAAACAGATATGTACTTACCTCAAAATATGGACAAACATATTATATCGCTATTTGTAGAATTGTGCAAGTTTACAGAACGGTATTTGACGGTAACAGGACAATATAGTACATTGATTTTTAAGGCTTATTTTCGTAAGATAAAGATATGGTTTACCGCAGGGTAAGCTATGAAATGGTAAGCTACGGAATAAGGAGACGAGAAAATGAGCCAAAAGAAGAAAAATCCTATTATTACCTCAATTTATACCGCAGATCCCGCACCTATGGTTTCGGGAGACACCCTGTATCTCTATACCACCCATGACGAGGATGATCTGGTGAACAATTTTTACACGATGTATGACTGGCGTTGTTTCTCTACCAGGGATATGGTGAACTGGACCGACCATGGCGTTATTTTTTCACTGGATGATATTACCTGGGCAGATGACAGGGCATGGGCGCCTCAGGCGGTAGAGAGGAACGGAAAGTACTATCTCTATTGCCCTGTACACAAGAAGAACGGAGGTATGGCAATTGCGGTAGGTATTTCCGACAGCCCCACGGGTCCCTTTACGGATCTGGGATATCCCCTTGTGGATGAGGGAGACTGGAATGATATCGATCCTACCGTATTCATTGATGATGACGGACAGGCATATCTCTATTTCGGCAATCCTGAACTGCGCTATGTTTTGTTGAATGAAGATATGATTTCCTATGATAAGAACGTAGGTGTTGTGAGAATTCCCATGACGGAAAAAGCTTTTGCCAAGGGCAGTCATGCCACCGGGACCACTTATGCCGAGGGGCCCTGGTTTTATAAGAGAAACAATCTTTATTACATGGTATATGCTGCCTTTGGTCTGGACCAGAAGAATGAACATCTGGCATATTCTACCTCAACTTCTCCTACCGGTCCCTGGAATTACGGTGGAGTTTTGATGACAGAGGAGGGTGGAACCTTTACAAACCATCCCGGAATTGCTGACTTTAAGGGACATTCCTATCTCTTTTACCACACTGCAGAGCTGGAGGGAGGAAATCTGTTCCACAGGTCGGTCTGCGTGGCAGAGTTTCAGTATAATGCAGACGGTTCCATCGATACTGTGGCAAAGTGCGACGGCGTGGAAGCAGTGGAATAGAGGATATAGTAAAAAGGCTTGCATCGGATTTCATGATAATGTCAGTGGGCTTACTTTCGGCGGATATTCCGCCGGGGCGGAGCCACTGGCATTTTTTGTAAATAAGACTCTGGCGGTAGAGGCTGGCAACAGAGGGAATAACACTGGATTTTTTAAGAAAAAAGAGTTAAAATATAAAGTGAATTTCGTCTATTCTTGTTGTACGGAGGCATAATATCCTTCAAAAGTTCAAGGAGACATGCAGATCTTAAGGCGAAGGAAAACAATTCGGAAAAGGGAGATAATAATTTTATAGAGATAAAGGGAAAGGAAGTATTTATGGAAAGAAGAGTAGGAACCGTATCAAGAGGAATTCGTTGCCCCATCATCAGAGAGGGAGATGATCTGGCACAAATTGTAACTGACAGCGTGCTGGAAGCAGCCGAGTATGAGAATTTTGAACTGCGTGACAGGGATGTAATCTCCGTTACCGAGTCTATTGTAGCCAGAGCTCAGGGAAATTATGCAACAGTTCAGGATATCGCAGAAGATGTTAAGGCAAAGCTTGGCGGCGGGACAGTCGGTGTGATTTTCCCAATCCTGTCCAGAAACCGATTTGCCATCTGCCTGAAGGGGATTGCCATGGGGGCAAAGAAGGTTGTGCTGATGCTCAGCTATCCCAGCGATGAGGTGGGTAACGCTTTGCTGACCTATGATCAGTTGGATGAAAAGGGGATTAATCCTTACAGCGATGTGCTTACCCTTGAAAAATATCGTGAACTCTTCGGCGAGAACAAGCATGAGTTCACCGGAGTTGACTATGTGGAGTATTATGTGAATCTGATCAAAGAAGCAGGTGCCGAGGTTGAGGTTATTTTTGCAAATCAGGCCCGGGCAGTTCTGGATTATACAGACTGCGTGCTGAACTGTGATATTCACACCAGAGTCAGAACCAAGAGACTTTTGCTGGCAGCAGGTGCCAAGGAGGTTTGTTCCTTGGATGAGATTCTGAATGCCCCTGTCAACGGCAGCGGCTGCAATGAGAAGTACGGTCTGCTGGGCTCCAACAAGGCAACAGAGGACAAGATTAAACTCTTCCCCAGAGAATGCCAGGGGTTTGTGGAAAAGGTACAGGAGGAGATCCTTGCAAGAACCGGTAAGCATGTAGAGGTGATGGTATACGGCGACGGTGCCTTTAAGGATCCTCAGGGCAAAATCTGGGAGCTTGCAGACCCTGTAGTATCCCCTGCATTTACTTCCGGTTTGGTAGGTACTCCCAATGAGTTGAAGCTGAAATATCTTGCAGACAATGATTTCAAGAACCTCAAGGGCGCAGAGCTGAAGGCGGCAATAGAGAAGAGCATCAAGGCAAAGAGCGGCAGCCTGGTGGGAAACATGGCTTCCCAGGGAACTACTCCCAGACAGCTGACAGACTTGATTGGTTCCCTCTGTGACCTGACCAGCGGTTCCGGCGATAAGGGAACGCCTGTGGTGCTGGTACAGGGATATTTTGACAATTATACAGATTAAAAATGTGATTTACCTGATAAGATATTGGTTTGACAGTGTTGAACCAATAAGGGATAAATTGATAATTATCGAATAAATTAGAGATGGAGGATTGAGAATGGCAACAGACAGAAGACCCGAAAACATGGAGAGAATTGCAACCCCGGCGCAGGCAGAGGCGTTTATCGAAGAGCAGGTCGCTGAGATTCGTGCGCAGGTAGGAGACAAGAAGGTGCTGCTGGCACTGTCCGGAGGTGTGGACTCCTCCGTTGTGGCTGCTTTGCTGATAAAAGCTATCGGTCAGAAGCTGGTGTGCGTGCATGTGAATCACGGACTACTGCGCAAGGGCGAACCTGAGCAGGTGATTGAGGTATTCCGCAATCAGATGAAGGCAAATCTGGTTTATGTAGATGCAACGGACCGCTTTCTGGACAAGCTGGCGGGAGTGGATGATCCTGAGACCAAGAGAAAGATTATCGGGGGCGAGTTTATCGAGGTATTTGCTGAGGAAGCCCGTAAGCAGGATGGTATCGAGTTCCTTGCACAGGGAACCATCTGGCCGGATATTTTAGAGTCCGAGAATGGAATCAAAGCTCATCACAATGCGGGTGGACTTCCTGAGGATATGAAATTTGAGCTGGTAGAGCCGGTTCGTATCCTGTTTAAGGACGAGGTGCGTGTAGTAGGAGAAGCTCTCGGACTTCCTCACAGCATGGTTTATCGCCAGCCCTTCCCCGGTCCCGGACTCGGCGTTCGTTGTCCCGGTGCCATTACCCGTGACCGTTTGGAAGCAGTTCGTGAGTCTGATGCTATTCTCAGAGAAGAGTTTGAGAAGAACGGACTTGCCGGCAAGGTATGGCAGTACTTTACTGTAGTACCTGATTTCAAATCCACCGGTATCAAGGATGGTAAGAGAGCATTTGAGTGGTGCTGCATCGTTCGTGCCATTAACACCACTGATGTTATGACAGCAACCGTAGAGAATATTTCCTACGACCTCATGTGCCATATCACTGACCGTATTACTCATGAGGTTCCCGGAATTAACCGCGTACTTTATGATTTCACCCCTAAGCCCACCGGCACTGTGGAGTTTGAGTAATTTCAATTTGATACTGATTATTATATATGGCAGGTAATCCATTGGATTGCCTGCTGTATTTGCTTTCTTGGGAATTGGCATAATAATATACAAAAAACTTAAATGGGCATTTACTTTTTTATTTAACGCTCTTGAAACAAATAATTAGTTTTTCTGGTAAAGGTCATCTTTTTATGATATACTTTGGGAAGTGCAGGTGATTGCGCACAGCAGAAAGCATTATTTCAGAGTATGACAAAATATAGATTTGTCTATAAAGTAGAATGTAATGCTTTAATTTAAAAAAGAAAGGAATGATTGAGATGAAGAAATTAGGATATAACCAGTACACATTGAACAGGAGGGCAACTATACTTTAACCCTCCTATATCATAATTGGAGGAAAAATGTATAACGAAAAAGATATTATTGCTCAGTGGAATGCTGATATGTACGATTTGAATGAAACCTATACGGATGATGTTGAATTTGCATTAAATCTTATGGGAATAAGTCCAAAGAAGGTTCTGGAAATTGCTTGCGGTAGTGGGCGTTTCTTGGTTCCTATGGCAAAAGCAGGACATGACGTTACCGGACTTGATTTTGATGAGTACATGTTAGGAAAGATTGCTGATAAAGTCACAAATGAAAAGATTAAATGGAATAAGGCAGATGTGATTTGTGACGATTGGGGCGCAGGTTTTGATATTGTAATTTTAGGTGCTAATTTTTTATATAATATAGTGTCTGATATGAATTACGAGCAGGCGCAGGAATTGATGGTTCAGAAATCTTCTAATGCGTTAGCTGTCGGGGGGCATATTTTCATTGATTGTGGATATACGCAATACCCGGAGAGATGGTTTAATAATCCCAATGCAAATGTCGTATGGGAAGGCGAAGATAGCCATGGAAACTATGGCAAAATGGTTTTGCTTGATAGTGCTTATGATGCTGAAAGCAGAATAAATACATTTATTCGCAGATTTGAAATGATACTTGCTGATGGAAGCACTTTGGTACAAGAAATTCCGTCAGAGAAACACTTTGTGACACTTGAGCAGATACATAAGTGGTTAGCGGAATCCGGATTTGTTATCGAGCAGGAGTGTGGCGACTATCAAGGTAATCCAATTAACGAAACAACCCATAGAGCAATTATTTGGGCAAAGAAGGTAAGTGAACAGTAAAATGTAAATAGGTGTACATATTGTGTGGTCTGGGGGATTATCGGAATTGCATTGTTTAATTGGGTGATGGGAATGTAAATAGAAATTAATATATCCATAAACGCATGCATAAACACACGCGTGCGTTTATTTTATTGCAAAAACGCACGGAAGGTGATAGAATTGTTATTGGAGGTATGGACGATGAGAATGATACCAAAAAAAGAAACACTTACAATTGAATTTAAAAGTGATATTGACTGTCTTGACGAGAAAGAACTTGTTTCGGAAATTGTTGGTATGACAAATACTGAGGGAGGAGTATTGTATCTTGGAGTCGAAGACAACGGTGATGTAACAGGTGTACACAAAAAGCACAAAGATCCGAATGGAGCTATGGCTTTGATTGCTAATAAAACAGTACCTTCACTATCTGTGCGTGCTGAAATTATTGAAGAAGAAGGAATTGAGGTCCTGCAGATACAAATTCCTATGAGCAAGACTATTATTGCGACATCTGACGGAAAGATACAAAGAAGACGTTTGAAACCGGATGGAAGTCCGGAAAATGTTCCTATGTATCCGTATGAAATTCCGGGAAGATTATCTAGCCTCAGTCAGCTTGATTATTCAGCACAAATTCTTTTGGGCGCGACTATGGATGATTTGGATGGAAATGAGAGAGATAGACTTCGCAATATCATCAAGTATCGCAAAGGTGATAAGACACTATTAGAGCTTACGGATGAAGAACTTGATAAAGCACTGCAACTTGTAAAGGAAGAAGCGGGTGTTTTATACCCAACGGTTACAGGCATGTTGTTGCTGGGAAGAGAGGATAGAATCGCTGAATTATTACCTACGGCGAAAGCTGTATTTCAAGTTCTTGAAGGTACAAAAGTCAGAAAAAACGAGCAAACATCAAAACCCTTGCTTGCTACTTTTGAAATGTTTGAAGAATATATGAAAGCGTGGAATCCGGAAAGAGAAATGGAATATGGCTTATTTAGAGTGCCAATTCCGGAGTTCTCAGAGGCTGCATATCGTGAAGGTTTAGTTAATGCTTTCTGCCATAGAGATTATACTGTAATTCAGGCTGTGAGAGTTGCTATTGAAGATGAGGGATTAACAATTAGTAGCCCGGGAGGTTTTATTGAGGGAGTGAATTTGAAAAACTTACTAACAGTAGAACCTCATGGGCGGAATCCAGTATTAGCAGATGCATTAAAGAGAATAGGTCTTGCTGAAAAAACAGGTAGAGGAATAGATAGAATTTTTGAGGGGTCTATCGTATTTGGTAGACCGTTACCAGATTATTCAGAAACAACATCAACATATGTAAAGCTGTTTATTCAGAGAGCAGAGCCTGATTTGGCGTTTACAAAAATGATTTCAAATGAAGAGAATCGATTGGGAAGGTCTCTGCCGATTAATTCGTTATTGATTCTCTCAGCCCTGCAAAGCCAGCGTAGGTTAACAATTGCAGAAATTGCAGAGGTAACAAATATTGGGGAAATACGTGCCAAAGCAGTTGTCGAAAAGTTGGTTGAAGCTGGTTTGGTTGATGCTGGTGGTAATAATAAAGCACGCTTTTATATACTTAGTTCCAAGGTGTATAAAGAACAGGATAATATCGTAGGATATGTTCGCCAGACAGGAATTGATGCAGTGAAATATGAAGCATGGATTATGGAGCTTATACAGAAGCAAGGCGGAAGGATTACAAGAGATAACGTTGTAGAATTATTAAATGTTAGTCCATCACAAGCGTATCGTTTGTTGAAAAAAATGTCTGATAAGGGTAGGATTAAGCTTGTTGGAAATGGACGGTCAGCATATTATGAATTAATTTAATAAACGCACGATAAACGCACGCGTGCGTTTCGTGCGAAAATAATCAAGATACAGAGGAGAGGATGTCATAATGAAACCTGAGGTACGTAATAGGAATAGTGATATTCAGATTTTAGAGCTGCAAGAGGCTTTTTTGTCAATAGAGTCCTTAGAGGAGTACTATTCTAATTCGATATTAAATGTACAGAAAATGAAAATCCAAATTGAAAAGGAGTATCAGATTGGATTGTTTGTGGATGCAGAAATAAAACGAGCTATTGATGCAAAGACAAAAGAAGAGGCAATTAGTATTATTAATGAATTGAATAATGGAATTGCTCCGGATGATAATCCGATTTCCGACTATATTGTTGTAGAATGTATTGAGGCTGATGAGGATTTGGAATTTTCGTATTCAATAAAGAAAAATGCAAGAGTGAAGTCGAAGTATATTGACCCTCAGAATGCAAAGCGTCAATATAATAAGATTGAACAATACGAGAGTATTCTTATTAGTTCAACGTTATCAAATGTGATTATTATTTTTGAACAGTATTTGGCAAAGGTATATCAGGGATTAATTTTGATAAATCCCAAAAAATATTTTCAAAATCAGAAAATAGAAATTGCTAATATTTTTAATAGAAGTGTTAGAGATATTGTGATAGAATGCGTCAATAATGAAGTTGAATCCAATATGTTTGATTCGTTAAAAACATTGTCGCTAATATCAGAGAGAGAAAGTATTAATATTAATCGGTTTGCAGATATCCTAGATGAGTTTGAAGAAATATATTATCGTAGGAATCTGTATACACATAACAATGGAGTGACCAATCACCTTTATTTGTCAAATATAAAAGAAAAATATAAGAAAGGACTTGAAATAAATCAAAAATTGGTGACAGATGATGTTTATTTACGAAATGCAATTAATATGTTGTATAAGGTAGTGGGAACGCTATTTTATGAAATACAAGTCATATACAATCCTAAATATGAAAAATGGAAAGACAGATTTAGTGAAAGTGTATTTGAATTATTGTATAAGAAAAAATATGATGTTGCCGAGCATTTGTATTTTATTTTAAGTAGTTGTAAGCAGTTCTGTTTTAGGGATAAAGCGATGTTTAGAATAAATTATATTAATGCTATGAAGCAACAAGGTAAAGATGCAGAAGTTAAGAAAGAGATAGAAGCACTAGATGTTTCTATTGCAACGGAAGATTATAAAATAGCAAAATTGTGTTTGGAAGGAAAAGACGCAGAAGTTTACGAGGCACTTAATAAAAATTATCCAGAACCTTATGCTGCAGAAACTGTAAGAGACTGGCCTCTGTTTATTAATTTTAGAGAATCTGAGTATTATACAAAATTTGCTCAGGAACACGCAGATGAATTTGACACATTTATATATCAATTTAAGGAAGAAGAGGATATAGAAGTAGAACAGGTTCAATTATAAGCGATGAGAGGCCATATAAATTAGTTTTATATGATTTTCGGTTGCACCATGGTTGCAAAAATCCTCAAAACTCGAAATAATCCATGGAATAATTGGAATTCTTATACAACATATAGTATCAAAAGAAAAATTGGATTATTAAATACAGTACTAATCATTGAGTTTGAGTGTTAACGAGCCAAGCACAAGTAAAACCATGACAGCATCTGCGAAGCAGATGTATGACAATAAAAACGCACCATGCATGTTTACATGCAATGGTGCGTTTTTATTGTCATAGTACCTGCATTCGTCAGAATGCAGGCTGACATGATTCACGACAACAGACATGAGCGAAACGAAGTGTAGCGAATGAACAAGCGGAAGCGGCTGATAAGCGGAAGCAACTGTAAGATATTTATCACGATGTTCGAACACAGAAATATGTGAGAAATAAAAAAACTATAAAAAACTTATACAAAACCTATTGACAAATGCGGTTGGTGGTTATAGACTAAAAATGGTTGGTAAATATAGACCGATTTCCAATCCTATAACTGCCAACCATTTTGCGTATTATTATTAGGAAAAAGGGTCATGCCCGGACAGGTGGTGTAATGGAAAGTTTGAAGTTATGTGAAAGCGATTATCGGTTTATGTGTGTAATCTGGGAAAATGAACCGATGGCTTCGAGAAAGCTGGTAGAGCTTTGCGAGGAAAAACTGGGTTGGAAGAAATCTACGACCTACACAACCCTGAAGAAACTCTGTGACAAAGGCTTTGCTGATAATACAGACTCAGTAGTCACGGCAAAAGTCAAAAGAGAGGAGGCAGTTGCTTACGCTAGTGATCATTTTGTTGAGCACACCTTTGGCGGTTCGTTGCCTCAATTTCTGGTAGCGTTTCTTGGCGATAAGAAGTTGAGTAATGAGGAGGTGCAGGAGCTTAAGAACTTGATTGACCAACATGCTGAGTAACGGGTATGTATGAATTCATTGTTGACTGAATTATTTATAGGCGTTTTACAAATGAGTTTCACTGCGAGCATTGTTGTGCTTTTTGTGCTATTGGCGAGAGTAGCTATTAGGAGAATGCCGAAAAAATATTCTTATTTTCTGTGGGGAGCTGTAGGTTTCAGACTTTTATTTCCGGTAGCGCTTGAATCAGGAATCAGCCTCTTTGGCATAAAGAGATTTTTTTCATCAGAAGTGAATGGAACCGGTGCAAATGCAGTTATGTCGACCTACAATGCTTTATCTATGGCGAATAATCTCGGGTTGGATGCAAGCATACGTGATGTCGGAGAGATTAACTATAGCATAGGGAATGAACTGACTTCAAATACGATAGCGACATTAACTGAAGAAGGTGGAAGTGCTGCTTGGCAGCTTGCACTATCGGTAGCTGTGTGGCTGATTGGCATCGTCTTAATGCTTATCTTTATCCTCGTGAAGGCACTTAAGCTTAGAAAGAGATTATTGTTTGCTACCAAGGTTAATAACAATGTATATGCTGTTGAAGGTTTTGAAAGTCCGTTTATTTATGGATTCCTGAGTCCCAGAATATATTTGCCATATACTTACCTGAGTAATGGAAAGGAGGAGGAGAAGGATATTGTGATAAGGCATGAGAGGTATCATATCAGAAGGTGCGATCATCTGGTGAAAAGCCTGGCATATTTTCTGTTGGTAATTCATTGGTTTAATCCTCTCATCTGGCTGGCATTTATCCTTTACAATAAAGATATGGAGATGAGTTGTGATGAGAAGGTTATTGAAGAGTTGGGTACTAATCGAGGTTATGCACTGGCCTTGTTAGGCTGTGCGGCTAAAGGAAATCTTGCGGCTCCTTTACCCCTTGCTTTTGGAGAGAGTGCAATTAAGTGCAGAATTAAAAACGCAATTGCTTACAAAAAGCCGAGAAGGTTGATTTCGGTATGTATGGCATGCTTTTGCCTTTTGGTATTTACAGCCTGTGCTACAGATTCCAAGGTGAATTCTTCGACGACTGAAAGTGAGAGTAAAGAAGTTGTGACAGAAGAAAAGAAGGTAGAAGAGAACCCGGAAGAGAAAAATGATTTATCAAAGGGAAATGCTTCGACAAAGGAAAATGACTCCATAAAGGAATGCAATGCTCTTGTGGTTGAAAATATCAATACCGAAGCTTGCAGCCCTACCTACAGAAATCCTGTAAGTGGTGGAAATATCACTGCTTCCTATGGGATTAGAAGCGGTTTGAGTCAGGAAAACTTTCATAACGGTGTTGATATCGCAGCAGAAAAAGGAACTCAGGTAATGTCGGTGGCGGAAGGAACGGTAGAAGAAATCGGTTTTGATACGGGACTGGGATATAATGTAATGGTACTGAATACGGATGGTTACCGGACACGTTACAGTCACCTTTCGGAGATTCTTGTGAAAGAAGGGGATAACGTATCTGTAGGCGATATCCTTGGGCTTGTAGGTTCCACCGGACTTTCCACGGGACCACATTTGCATTTTTCTGTATTAACCGGTTATTTGGATGAAAACGGAAATATATCTTTAAGATATGTGGAGCCGGTCATTGAGTAGAGAATCTTAGAAATCATACTGCTTCTCTTTTGTTACAAGCTTTCTGAGAACTAACACAATCAATGTTTGAAAATATGGAATGATTACAAAAACCAGGAACGAAGCGCCTATCAAAACCGTGAGCATCGCCTGGCCGGCCGCAATCCCCAGTTCGTTGGAATAAGGTACTATTTCCGTGATAGAATCAAAGATTAACATAAGGATGTAAGCTACTGCCAAAAGTGCTATCAGTAAAGCAATGTAATAAAGAATCCGAAGCAGAAGGCTTGTAATCTTATCCCCCACCTGTATCATTTTCCGACTTACTCCGGTGCCAAGAAAACTTGCAAGAAAGGCAGCTGATGTAAAAAGACCCATTGCAACAATTTTTACGGAAATATCTTCATTAATACACATGATAAAGGAGATCATTATCGTAAGAATAGCTATGATGATTCTCGATAATTTGTACTCTTTTTCCATCTGTATTTTCTCCATTTTCAAAAGGAATTTCAATCCTTGAGTTTCTTCCTTCGATTATAACAAACTCCTGGTCAAAACTCTATCTATTTCTTAATTCTGGATCAGATTGGATTTTTGATATAAATATTTCTGAATATGACATGCTGGTGTCATATTCCTTTTGATATGATTCAGGAAAAGCTATTATGGAGGAGCTGATGTTGTATCAGGTATGACTTCCGGTTTGGCAATAGCAAATTTCTTTTTTTGTTGAGTTTTCGGGAGTCAACACTAGGAGTATTGCTGGGAAATGGTATTTGGAATTGCTCTTTTTATGCCGATAATGGTATATGTAAATGTGCAATATGCTGTTTCAAGGGCAGGCGGAGATACGAAGTCGCTCATGTTGTAGATGGAATGACAACCATACTGTTTTGTTAAAAAGAAGCGTTGGCTGAAGAATCTTACAGCAGAATAAAATCAATGGGAGGAAAAAAGTGGGTAAAGTATTTTCTAAATGTGGTATGAGATGTGATTTGTGTCTTATTTATCGTCCGAATGTTCAGGAGAATGACAGACGTAAAGAAATCTGCAAAGTGTACAGCAAAATATATGCGGGATATGAAGCGGATCCCGATACAATCATTTGCGATGGCTGCTCGTGCAAAAAAGAAAACCCTGTTTTGTTTGATTCTTCATGCAAAACAAGAAAATGCGTGATAGAAAAAGGGTTTGAACATTGTGGATATTGCAATCAATATCCGTGTGATATTTTTCCTGCCGAACCAACCGAAGAGGAGCTTATTCAGAAAATTGATGTGGAGAAACAATGGACTTGGGAAGATGAAAAACTAATGGAAGCATATACCTGTAAAAAGAATATGGACGAATTTAGAAGAAACCGATGAGTGAAAACAGACAGCGTGACAAGGACTCACCGGTAAAGGAGAACCCATGATAAACCGCCTATTGGGAATTATGTACACATTATTAAGTAAAGAAGCTGTGACTGCATTGTTTTTGGCTGAGCGTTATGAGGTATCGGTAAGAACAATCTATCGGGATATAGAGGTGCTGAGTCAGGCGGGGATTCCGGTGTATACGCGGAAAGGCAAAAACGGAGGCATCTTCCTCATGGAGCAGTTTGTACTCAATAAAATGCTGATAACCAAGGAAGAGCAGCAACAGATTTTATCAGCACTTTTATCAGTAGAGGAGACCACTGCATCCGAGGAAAAAGAAATTTTGCAGAAGCTTGGCAATTTCTTTAGGACAGAACCGGTGAATTGGATTGCCATAGACTTCTCTGACTGGAGCGACGGGCAGAGGCAATTGTATGAGGATATTAAGAAAGCTATTTTGACAAGCAGGGTAATCTGCTTTGATTATTACGGTCAAAGCCGGGAGGCGAGCAGGCGCACTGTGGAGCCGGTTCAGCTGCTTTTTAAGGAATATACATGGTATTTACGTGCCTATTGCAGAGAGAGAAAAGCGCTCAGACTTTTCAAACTGAAACGAATCAAACAGCTGGAGGTGATGGATGAAAGCTTTGAACCAGGAGAGGAATGGCATCAAAAAGAAGAGAACCAATTAGGAAATCAGCAGGGTATGAAGGAATCTCCTGTAGATGCTCCTATGATTACCATGTGGATAGATAAGAAGGAAGCCTATCGGGTATATGACCGATTTTGCGAATCAGAAATTGAGACTCTTGAGGATGGGAATTTCATAGTACGCGCGGCTTATCCTTTGGACGAGTGGGTTTACAGTCTGATATTGTCTTTTGGCGCATCTGCTAAAGTATTGGAGCCTATAGAAATACGTGAAGAGATAAAAAATCGAATAGCTGACATGCAGAAAGGATATGAGGTTTACTAAAATGGAAAAAACCATGAAAGAACAATTGAAAGAATTATTACCGAAAGAATCTTTATTGATATGGGATGAATTAACAAAAGCAGTGGATTCGTTGTATGATGTAGACAGGTTATGGAATAAGGGGTTTGGCGATTGGAAAATAGAGTATAAATATCGCAGAGGTGGGAAAACGCTTTGTACATTTTACGCAAAGAAGAATGTCGCGAATCTTTTGATAACTTATGGTAAAGCTGAGAGAGAAAAGTTTGAGGAAATAAAAGAGTCTGTCTCAAAGCGGTTGCAGGATATCTATGAAGAGACAGAAACCTTACACGACGGAAAGTGGCTGTGGATACCGCTTGATGAAAAGGTTATGATTATGGATATCATCGCAATGTTAAGAATAAAAAGACGACCTAATCGCAAGGAAAAGATGTAAAAAGATAATGAACAAGCGTAATAACGAAAAGAATATACAAGATAATTGACAGCATTCAAGTTCAATGGTATAATACAAAAAATTAAAAGGAAAGGCTAAAAATCATGAGAAATGGTATTCAGTTTCATAAACTGAACAGGGACGACGATTTTTAGCGCTTGTAGCTGTTGAATGATTCGCAGGTACAAGCGCTTATTTCGCTGTGCCTGTGTGGAAGTAAGAGAAACCACACTGGGTTATTTCCTTAGTGTGGTTTTTTTGTATAAAAAAATAGGAAAGAGGGTGATCCTATGGGACATACAGATTATGTCCACTCTGATATGAAGTTTGGTACGCATAGATAGAACAAATCATCAGAATGGATAGGAGTGTAAGAAGAATGGAATTCGTATTGGAAAAGGAAAGAAATGAAGTCGAATCAAATGAATTGGTGCAATATATAGGAAAAGAAGTTTTTATTCATGGCAGTATATACAAAATCAGAAAGATGAGCGGTTTTGCATTCGTATTATTGAGAACAAAGAGAGAAATTGTACAATGTATTTATACCGAAGGACAGTGTAATGTATTATTAGAAGAGCTGTCGGAGGAAGCTTGTGTTTTGGTAAAGGCAAATGTCGTTGAAGAACCGAGAGCCAAAGCCGGATATGAGTTGCACATGATTGGTTTAGAAATCTTATCTGAGCCGGAGAGTATATCGCCGGTAACGATAAATCAGAAGGTGGTTAATACGTCTTTAGAAAATCTGCTGGATTTCAGACCATTGACATTACGCAATGAAAGAGAAAGGGCGATTTTTAAGATACAGGCAGGAATCTGTAAAGCTTTTCGTGAATTTTTGGACGGAGAAGGATTTACAGAAATTCATACTCCTAAAATAGTTGCCACAGGCGCCGAAGGAGGTGCAAATATATTTAAGCTGCCCTATTTTGGAAAAGATGCATATTTAGCTCAAAGTCCGCAATTTTATAAGCAAATGATGGTGGGTGTGTTTGAACGTGTATATGAGATTGCGCCGGTTTTCCGGGCAGAAAAGCATGATACTTCACGACACCTAAACGAATATACGAGTATGGATTTTGAGATGGGGTACATTCATTCCTTTGAAGATATTATGGTAATGGAAATGCAGATGTTAAAGTATGTATTTACATTTTTAAAAACAAATGCAGCCCGGGAACTGGCATTATTAGGGGTTGAATTGCCTGAAATAAATCAGGGTATTCCCAGGATGAAGTTTATGGATGCAAAAAATCTGATAAGTGAGGAGTATCTCAGACCAATCTCAGATTTCCTGGATTTTGAACCGGAGGAAGAAAAATTATTATGTGAGTACGTCAGGAAAAAGACGGGAAGTGAATTTGTTTTTGTGACACATTATCCAAGTGCAAAGAGACCATTTTATGCAATGGATTGTAAAGAAAATCCGGAAGAAACCAATAGTTTTGACTTGCTTTTCAGAGGCTTAGAGATAACAACAGGCGGACAGCGTATTCATAATTATGCGGAACAGGTGAGAAAATTGCGGGAGAGGGGAATGCATGAAGAACTGTTCGAAAGCTATCTGATGATGCATAAGCATGGGATACCGCCACACGGCGGACTGGGAATAGGCTTAGAGAGGCTCACGGCAATGCTGTTGGGATTTGATAATGTAAGGTACGCAACGCTGTTTCCAAGAGACATCAATAGGCTTGAACCATAAGGCGGACTCGGGGAATGAAGAGAGTAAGCGTAGCAGCTTGTGTGGCTGTGCATAGGTATTTGTTGTTGCTGATATATGATATTATGCAATCTTCTCTTGCCCCCTTGGGGTAATAATGTTATAATCCAGTCAAAGCAATCTATTTTCTAATTCGGAGTAACCTTTCGGTTATTCCTCACATCTATTTCTTTGATGCAAGACAGCTGATATGGCTTACATTGTCGGGCATTCTATCCGGAAAATTCTTGCTTTACATTCTCTCAAAACAAGCAGGAATTGACGGATGGTTATGAACAAATATGTTTCTGTTCGTGATTTCCTGCATTACCCAAAAGAAGAAAGGAAAATGCGAATGGAGCAAAATGAACGAAACAAACAATGGCATCAGGGATTTTATGGTGCTGCAGAACTCGAGTTCCGTCAGGACAAAGACAACCTGATTTTTGATACCGAGCACTATCTGAGTAAGGAGCCACTTCGGATGGATCTGCTCATTATCAAAAAGAAAAAGGATTATTCCACCCCAAATCCGATTGGTCATCTTTTTAAGAAACATAATGTAATCGAATACAAAAGCCCCAATGACGGACTAACGATTGATGATTTAACCAAGACAGTTGGCTATGCCTGCCTATATAAAAGTCTTGCAGAGAAAACCGATGAAATACCATTAAGTGAAATCACAGTTTCTTTGATAAGAGAACGATATCCCAAGAGGCTTATGAAAGCCCTTGCAGACAACGGATACACGATTTCCGAATATTGTCCCGGAATATATTATGTAACCGGGAATCTGTTGTTTGCAACACAGATTATCGTAACAAATTACCTTGGAAGAGAGCACCAATGGCTCAGGGTTCTGTCAGCCCATGCAAAAGAGGAAGATATTATCAGCTTTGCATATGCCAGCACTAATCTTACAACCCAAGGAGAACATAATAATGCTGATGCAATTTATCAGGTTAGTGTAATGGCAAATTATGAAATGTATGAAGAATTGAAACGGAGGAAACCGCTTATGTGTGAAGCATTAAAATTGTTGATGAAAAATGAACTTGACGAAAGTATGGAAAAGGGAATTGAGCAGGGGCGATTGGATGAAATAATTTCTTCCGTTCTTGATGGCGATTACAGCAAAGAACGCGGTGCAGAGAAGCTGGGAATTCCAATTGAGGAATTCGATGAATTATTGGGAAGGTTCCCCAAAAATCCGGCTTAGCATATATTCCGCATAGTTCACGGCAGACTTCTCATCGTAGACAACTTCCACGCCTTCCTGATATTCTCTTAAGGCGCTATGAATCAGGGGGTGATATTCCTCCGGAAGATTCCTGAGTGCCCACTCACCGCCTTCTTTTTTTGAGATTACAATTCCTTCCCTTTGATATGCCAATACTCTTGCCAGATTTAAGGTTAAGTACATAGTATCTTCCAAAATATCAGTCCGTGCTTCAGCGATATCATTCCGGATGGAATCCAGATAAGCTTCTTTCGGAACCTCTTCAAAAACACTCTCAATGGGTAAACCGCATAAGCATCTGCCCTTTTTCCAAATAATTGTAAAATGGGCTGCCAGGTCTTTGTCAAATCCATTCATCTTTGCAATATAATCCTCGGGATTGTTTTGATACCAATCCAGATGCATGGCAGAAAAATGCAGTTCAAAGGGTGTCGGATATTGGAATGGTTTACAACTCTGTCCGGTAACGATACTCATCTCGATTCCTTTTCCGGGTGTCCGGGAGTTTAGCTCAACCACCATGTCCATGAACTCTTTTTTGGACTCTGCCGACATCTTGTCATTTACCACCACGATGAGATCGATGTCGCTCTTAAGCGGGTGATAGCAGCCCATGGCGGCAGAACCGTGCAAATATACACCGGCAAGGTTATCTTTAATTATTTTTTTGGTTTTTTCTATAAATAAGTTCAATATTTTTTCCATAGAATCCCCTCATTATTATAAAAAGCTACCATTCATTTCATTGCCCATTATAGCATATATACCATGACTGTTCTACCTGTTTTTTATATGGGTTTGTGTCAAGTAAACGTTGGCAACTTTTTACTGTTTTTTCTCAATGACATTA
>JBJENR010000052.1:0-4058 GCA_051880315.1 Acetatifactor sp. | reverse complement strand
CGTTTTCTTTGATTGGGTTCTGCTCTGCCACTCAAACTTCTTTCCCCATTTTTATCCGGAGCTTAAAGACATAGTGGGACCGCATCAGTTTGGGTATAACAAGAAGACACATATTGTACATTTTGTTATCTATATTCCTAGTTGTGCTGTGATTGCGTGGATATGTACGTTTTTCTGAGACTTATTAATGGCAAGTTAAATGTATAATTCCGGTTGATTAAGTTTGGGATGATGAATACCAGAAGAAATGAGGAGTGATATGGAAGAATGCATAATAGAACAGGGAGATGATAGTGTTGTGATTGACAAGGTATGGTGGGGTATAAGTGAAAAATTGCATATTAAAAGAAAAACAAGGCTGTTATTGTGGCGGATATCATGAAAAAAAGGAGAAAACAGAAATATGTGGAACTATATAAAAAGATATTTGTTTTTCGCTGTGATTGCAGCGGTATTCATGGTTGGAGAAGTTCTGATGGATTTGGTACAGCCCGGAATTATGCGGCAAATTGTGGATGATGGTGTATTGGGTATTAATAATGGGGGTGTAGGTAATTTACAGTTAATCTGGATTTTAGGATTACAGATGATTGGACTTGTTTTATTTGGCGGTTTTTGTGGTTCTATGAATAATGTTTTTGTACATTTATCAGGACAGAATATTGGTAATGAAATACGGAAAGACTGTTTTCGTAATATTATGACTTTTTCTTCCGGACAGATCGATCATTTCGGGACAGGATCTCTTGTTACGAGAGTAACCAACGATATTACACAGGTACAAAATTTGGTTTCTCAGTTTGTGCGTGGCATGATACGAACAACTATGCTGACTTTTGGAAGTATGTATTTTATGTTCCGTCTGAACCGTGATTTTGGGCTGATTGTGCTTTGTGCCTTTCCGTTTATTTTAGCTTGTCTTGTTTTTTGCCTTATGAAAGCCAATCCTTTGTTTTTCAGGTTACAAACATTGCTTGATAATTTGAATGCTATTATGCAGGAAGATGTTTCCGGTATCCGTATTATTAAGGCATGCGTGCGTGAAATATATGAAAAAGTACGATTTGGAAAGGCAAATAAAGAATTGATCCGGACCCAGCTTCAGGTTTTGGTAATTTTTGCCTTTATGAATCCTGTTATCAATGCCTTGATGTATATTGTTATCGCGGTTATTCTGGTTTTTGGTTCTGTTGAAGTGAGGGGCGGAGGAACAACACCGGGGACTATAATGGCTGCGATTACTTATACAACACAGCTTTTGAATGGTATTTTGATGTTGGTCATGCTCTTCCAGAACATATCCAGAGGAATTGTTTCCTGGAAACGTGTTAAGGAAATCCTGGAGAGTAAGCCGGAACTGGAGGATGGTGAGTTTACTGGAGAAACGGTTAAGCAGGGGGAAATTGAGTTTCAAAATGTCTCCTTTGCTTATCCGGGAAGCAGCAGAACAGTGTTAAAGAATATCAATCTGACAATACATAAAGGGGAAACTATTGCAATTATGGGCGGAACCGGATGTGGAAAAACATCCCTTATAAATCTGATTCCCCGGTTTTATGATGTAACGGAGGGAGCCGTATTGGTAGATGGAGTGGATGTGCGAAAGTACAGACAAAAGAGTCTGCGAGAAAAAATTGCTATTGCATTGCAGAAAAGTGAATTGTTCACAGAAACGATAGGGGAAAATATTGCGTGGGGAAAACAGTCAGCAATGGATGAAGAAATCAGAAATGCAGCAGTCATTGCACAGGCAGATGACTTTATTTCCTCATCGCAGCAGGGTTATCATACTGCAGTTGCAGAACGTGGCATGAGCCTGTCCGGCGGTCAGAAGCAGCGGCTTTCCATTGCAAGGGCAGTCATCAGGAAAGCTGAAATTCTTATTTTTGATGATTCCACCAGTGCTCTGGATTTGAAAACAGAAGCAAATCTATATAATGCTCTTGCAAAAACTAATCCTGACAGTACCAAAATTATTGTTGCTCAGAGAAGTGCTTCTGTGCGTCATGCAGACCGTATTGTGGTTTTGCGTGATGGGAGCATAGAAGCCTGTGGAACGCATGAGGAAATGATGAAAAATTGTAGGACATACAGGGATATCTATGATTCTCAAATGGGAGAGGAGGTTGGAGCAAGTGACAGATAAAAAATTGGAAGAAAGAAATATTCCGGGGATGAACCGTAATAACCGTTTTGTGGAAGTAGAGCATGCTCAAAATTTGAGAGAAACATTAAAACGTATTTTCAAATATTTTTCCAAAGAAAAAGGGATAGTTCTTCTTATGTTCATTGTTGTTCTGTTTGGAACTCTTTGTGGTGTTTATGCCCCTAGTCTGCAAAGCAGAGCCATTGATATGATTGCAGGGACAAAGGAGGGATCATTTGCCGGAGCATTGATATTTATGCTGTCAGTTTATTTGCTCTATAGCCTCAGTCAGCTTTTACAGGGACTATTTAGTGCGAAATTGAGTCAGCGTATAGTTGGACAAATGAGAGAAGAACTTTTTGGAAAGATCATGGATTTGCCGGTAGGATATCTGGATGTACATTCCCATGGTGATGTGATGAGCAGGATGACAAACGATATTGAAAATATTTCTACAACAGTATCCCAGTCTCTACCCTCGCTTTTTTCGGGCGTACTGACAATCATCGGAACGGTGGTCATCATGTT
Organism: Acetatifactor sp.; assembly: GCA_051880315.1. Lineage (GTDB taxonomy): Bacteria > Bacillota > Clostridia > Lachnospirales > Lachnospiraceae > Acetatifactor. The sequence continues at coordinate 1,384 of JBJENR010000052.1, read as the reverse complement.
GTGGTATTGCTGGCAGCTTGCTTTGCTCAGCCTTACTACGGTGTTTTTGACATTGGCCGCCACTAAAATTCTTTCCGGTAGGGTGCGGAAATGTTCACGGAGGCGGCAGATGCTTTTAGGACAATTAAACGGAACGGTAGAGGAGATGATTTCCGGGTATCGTACTGTGGTTGCGTACAATCATCAGGAGATTACTACGGCTGATTTCAGTGACACGGCGGATGCACTGACAAAAGCGGGCATCAGGACAGATATTTTCAGCGGTGTCATGGGACCGATTATGAACTGCATCGGAAATATCGGGTTCGTCATTATTGCTGCTTTTGGAGGCTATTTTTCTATCAGGGGTATGATTTCGGTGGGTGTCATCTCAGCTTTTATCGTATATGCTAAACAGTTTAGTCGTCCAATCAATGAAATAGCACAGATATATGGACAGCTCCAGACAGCGATTGCCGGAGCAGAGCGGGTATTTACGGTATTGGATGAAGGAGATGAAGACAAGAACGGTGAAAACTTGAAAGAAGAAGCACATGCAACCGTAACCTTTCGGAATGTACAGTTCTCTTACGAGCCGGGACATCCGGTCATTCGGGATTTCAGTCTGATAGTACCAGCTGGAAAGAAGGTAGCACTTGTGGGTGCTACAGGAAGTGGAAAGACTACAATTGTTAATTTACTGATGCGTTTTTATGATATTGACAGCGGAGAAATCCTTATCAATGAGCAGAACATACAGGATATTTCAAGGGAAAGCCTCAGACAGAACATCGCAATCGTTTTGCAGGACACAGTTCTGTTTTCTAATACGGTACGCGACAACTTAAAGTACGGAAATGAGAAAGCTACAGACGAACAGATTGAGAAAGCGGCAGAAATGAGCCGCTGCAGTGAAATGATACATATGTTGCCACAAGGATATGAAACGGTGTTGACAGGTTCTGGTGAAAATATCAGTCAGGGACAGCGACAGTTGCTTGCCATTGCCCGCGCTTTTGTCGCTAATCCCAAAATACTGATTTTGGATGAGGCAACCTCTAATGTGGATACCCGCACAGAAAAGGCAATCCAGAGTGCCATGCAGCTTATCATGAAAAACAGGACCAGTATTGTCATCGCTCACAGATTGTCTACGATTCGGGATTCCGATCTGATTGTGGTTATGGATCATGGAGAAATCGTGGAGACTGGGAATCATGAAACGCTGCTTGCTCAAAGAGGCAGATACTATGAACTTTATATGACGCAATATGCTGGATATACAACTTAACAGAATTTTAGCTTGGAAAATAATCATAGATATGTAAATAAGAGAAACTCATTTTGGGTTTCTCTTAAAAAATATCGAAAGTTAGAATAAACTAACTGAAACAAGGAGGATTTC
>JBJENR010000051.1:22468-55623 GCA_051880315.1 Acetatifactor sp. | reverse complement strand
TTCTTTTTTTGCGCGTAACTACAAACACTGTTAAAATAAGAAAGCACATTTTTAAGTCGAGCATGCTCGAGTGAGAAAAAATTAAAAAAACAATAAAAACATCTGCATTTTGTGGTACAATGATGATAAGATACTGGTGTAAAATAGTTCCAGTCCCGGTATCGTGTTATTAGCATAGAGGGAGGTTTTTTATGGGAATGATGCAAAGACCGACTGTCAGCACATTGGCTGACGGAGGAAAGTATTGGGAGCATGAGTATGAAAAGTTTTTCTTAAAGACTTATGTACCGGCAAACGAGATTGACGGGCAGACGCTGAATTACGGATTTCGGGCTCCTCTGTTGTTGGTGTTTGAAGAGAGCAGGCAGAGTATGGATGAGGCAATCGCGTTTGCAAAAAAGAGCGGCCTGGCTGATATCGCCGCAGCGGTGGATTCCAGTGTCTTATTTGTCTATCCTACCAATGAGGGCGGCTGGAAAAATGCAACGGAGGAGCTGTATACGTCCGTGATTGCTGAGGTAAAGATGGATCCTGTCTATTCCGACGGAATTGTGGAGCTGACCAATTTTTTTACCCGTGAATTCCAGGGATATTTTATCAGAGGGGCGAAATTCAGGGCAGACATTTACAGCTTTGGCGAGTCTGCGGATTATGTGGCAAGAAATCTGTTAAAAACGGTACAGGGTGAGTTCCTTTGGGGCCCCGGTGAGATTACTCCGGCAATGTGTTCCATGGAGAGGCTGAGCGTGATTCCCGCACCGGAGCGGAAGGATATCGGTATCCTGAGCGTGGGCAATTCCGAGGAAATCAATCAGGCCCTCCGGGACTGCGAGAATCTCCTGGTAAAGACTGAGGCTGATTACAGGGCTGATTTCAAGGCCTTTGTCCGTAAGTTTAAGATGTGGTGCGGCAATATGGAGATAGAGCCTGATTTTGAGGCGATGAACATGACCGAGGAGACGGGGGTTGTCACTGTCAAGACTTCTGCCAATAACAGAGGCGCTTTCCGGGGCTCGGAGGAGCACAAGGTGGGCTATTTTGCTTACTATAACGAGGACACTTTTGACAATGGTCCGGCGCCCCTGCTGGTGGGCTTTCATGGCGGCGGAGATTCCGCCATGTTCCTGACCTTTGTCTCCGGCTGGTACGAGATTGCACACAGGTATGGCTTCCTGTATGTTGCCATTGAGAATCACCAGAATGTAACGGCTACAGAGGCGGTGGAGGTGGTGGAACACCTGAAAAAGCGGTATTCCGTTGACGAGCATCGAATCTATGGAACCGGCTTTTCCATGGGCAGTGGCAAGACCTGGGATTTGTTCCAGGAGTATCCCTCTATCTTCGCAGGGCTTGCACCTGTCAGTGCATTGTTCCCTGTGAAAAATAACCCCTTCAGCCAGCCTCTGAAGGGAGAAATCAACCATACGGTGCCGGTTCCTATTTTCTATTCGGGCGGAGAGAAGTCTCATCTGCCGGAGCTGCCCTTCCAGGCGGAATCCGCGCTGGAAAGAATACAGTACGCTGCAGAGGTCAACAGATGCAAGGCCAAGTTTGACGTTAGTTATGAGGAGAAGGAGAGCTGGGCAGACCCTGTATGGGGAGTTTCCGGGGACCGCGTGGAAAAGGTTTACGACGAGTCGCGGGGAAGCTGTCTGACCATTCATTATTTTGACAGCGAGGACGGCGTATGCAGGACAGCATTTGCCAGCGTCAGCGGCCAGGTTCACGAGTGCAGACATCATAGCTGTGAGAATGCATGGAAGTTTATTTCTCAGTTTACGAGGGAATAAATAGGAGAGTACAGATTTACATAAGGTGAGGAACGGGAAATGCGAGATTTTATATATTACACACCTACAAAGGTTGTCTTTGGAAAAGGAACGGAAAGCCGAGTGGGCGGACTGGTGAAGGAATTCGGCGGCAGGAAGCTTTTGCTCCATTATGGTGGGGGAAGTGTGATTCGCTCGGGGCTGCTGGACAGAGTAAAGAGGATTCTTGAGGAAGAAGGCATCCCTTATGTCTGTCTGGGAGGAGTGGTGCCAAATCCCAGACTTTCTCTGGTGTATCAGGGAATTGAACTGTGCCGGAGGGAAAACGTGGATTTCATCCTGGCAGTGGGCGGCGGCAGTGTCATTGATTCTGCCAAGGCCATCGGTTATGGTGTGGCTAATGAGGGAGATGTCTGGGATTTTTTTGAAAAGAAGAGAAAGGCAAAGGGATGTCTTCCCCTTGGCGTGATTCTGACCCTTTCCGCTACGGGTAGTGAGATGAGCAGCTCCTGTGTCATTACCAAAGAGGAGGAGTGGCTGAAGCGGGGCTATGGCAGTGATTATGCCCGCCCCAGGTTCGCTGTCATGAATCCTGAGCTGACCATGACACTGCCGGAATATCAGACAGCCTGCGGATGCACGGATATCATGATGCATACCATGGAACGATATTTTTCAGCCGTAGGCAATATGGAGCTTACGGACCGGCTGGCAGAAGGATTGCTCTGCACCGTAATGGCAAATGCGCGGATTCTGCTGAAGGAGCCTGACAACTATGATGCCAGGGCAGAGGTAATGTGGGCGGGAAGTCTTGCACACAATGGCCTGACAGGCTGCGGCGGCGACGGCGGAGACTGGATGCCCCATAAGCTGGAGCATGAGATTGGGGGATTGTTTGACGTGGCTCATGGCGCAGGACTGGCGGCTGTCTGGGGAAGCTGGGCCCGCTATGTATATCGTGACTGCCTCCCCAGATTCAAGAGCTTTGCCCTAAAAGTCATGAAGGTAACGGAAGAGGGAAGCGACGAGGAAATCGCCTTGAGAGGCATCGAGGCTATGGAGGCCTTTTACCGTGAGATCAAGATGCCCATCAGCCTGAGGGAGCTGGGCATTACCCCCGGGGAAGAGGAACTGGAAGAAATGGCGCATAAGTGCGCTCTCGGTGTGGGCGGGGCAGCAGGCTCTGCCAGGGTGCTGCGGGAAGCGGATATGCTTGCGATTCTGAAGGCGGCATTATAAGAAAAAAGAGGGCGTCCCTTTCGGGATTCCCTCTTTTAGAATACCTGCGAACTTATGCCTCTGTTACCTCTGCATCAGGTGCGTTCTTCTGAACGGAAGCAATGCCGTTCTCGCAGCTTGCCAGGGTCTTGTAGCCCTCGCTGACTGCAATAATCTGACCGTTGGTAGCTTTCAGGCGGAAGCGGAACTCCCCTGCCTTGTCATTGTAGATTTCGAACTTAGGGTTCTTCTCTGTAGCGTAGCCCTCTTTGGTCTGGTTCTCTACTGCGGCAGCAGGTGCATTCTTTTTCACGGATTCAATACCGTTCTTGCAGGCTGCATCACTGCTGTAAACTTCAGAGGTTGCGATAACTTCGCCGTTTCCTGCCTTCAGGTCAAATTTCACGCCGGTGTTGGTTTTCTTGATCACAAATTTTCCCATGTCTTTGTCCTCCGTAAAGAATTATGATACCTAAATTTTAAACTTATCTCACAAATAAATCAACCATATTTTCCGTTTTCCGTATTTATTCCTGAGTGAATTCTGCCAGCTCGGTCTCTGTCTCCAGAATTCGCTCTAAAAGGCTTTCCTGCTGTGCCTCTTCGGCATCCAGCTGATTTTGGATTTCCATCAGTTTTTCAAAATTCGTGGACAGGGAGGGATCTACCAGCTGCAACTGCAATTCGGCAGATTTCTGTTCGCTTTCTTCAAGCTGACGCTCATATTTTTCCAGCTGTTTTTCCAGACGGGAGCGAATCTTGCCGGGGTTGTAGTAGGTTTTTTTGTCAAAGACATCCTCCAGGGTGGGGGTGTTTTTGGCAGTATTTTTTTGTGCCGGTCCGGAGGATGGGGTATTGACCGGGACAGCAGCCATGGTGGCCCGGCGTTCCAGATACTCCTCGTAGTTGCAGGGGTATTGGGTTACGTTGTCGGTGCCGAATTCCAGAATTCCGGTTGCAATCTGCCGGATGAAATATCTGTCATGGGACACGAAGAGAACGGTTCCGCCGTAGCTGGTCAGCATTTTTTCCAGAGCCTCCTTACCTGCCATATCCATGTGGTTGGTGGGCTCGTCCAGAATCAGGAGGTTAGGTCTGGTACGAAACATTTTGCAAAGGGCGAGGCGTACCTTTTCACCGCCGGAGAGCTGTCCCATTTTCTTTTCAACCTCCTCCTGGGAAAAGAGAAAGCTGCCAAGTGCGCTTCGCACTTCCTCGCGAAGCATATCGGGGTATTCCTGCCAGAAGTTGTCCAGAACCATCTGCTCAGGGTCGGCGTCATTGATGACGGCCTTCTGCTGGTCAAAGTATCCCCATTCCACATTTGTGCCGAAGGCGAATTCTCCGCCCAGTGCGGGCAGGATGCCAACCAAGGTTTTCAGCAGGGTGGATTTGCCCTTGCCGTTTTCTCCGATGATGGCCAGCCGTTCTCCCTTCATGAGGCGGAAGGAGACCTGACTCAGTTCCCTATCGTAGCCTATGCTTAGATTCTTGACAGATAGTACTTCGGACCAGCTTTCGATGCGGGGGGTAAAGTTGGCCTTAAAGGTTTTGGTGTCAAAATGCCTGGGCTTTTCTATTTTCACCATGTGGTCGATGGCCATTTGCTTGGACCGTGCCGCAGAGACCTTTGTCGGGGTGTTTTTCCACTTTTCAATCCATTCTGTCAGCCGTTTGATTTCCTTCTGCTGTTCTTCGTAATCCTTTTCCTGTTTTGCCAGATTCTCTTCCTTCTGTCGAACGAAAGCTGAGTAATTACCCGCGTAGCGCTTGATGTGGTGATATTCGATTTCGTAGGTGACATCAATAATCCGGTCCAGAAACATTCGGTCATGGGAAACAATTACGACAGCTTTGTCATATTTTTTTAAATAGTCCTCCAGCCATTCGATGGTGGGCAAATCCAGATGGTTGGTGGGCTCGTCCAGCAGCATGATATCCGGTCTGCTTAAGAGAAGCTTGATAAAGGCAATCTTGGTCTGTTGTCCTCCGGAGAAGCTTCCGATGGGACGCTGTAAGTCTTCCTGGGCAAAACCGAACTGCTGGAACATGATTTCCATATCCCGGCGCCAGTGATAGCCGTTGAGGGCTTCCATTTTCTTCTGAAGTCCGTCATATTCGGAATACAGTTTCTGGTCTTCCTGCAGCTGTAGCTGCTCCTCGATCTCCTTCATTCTGGCTTCGCAGGCAAAGATTTCCGCAAAAACCTTTTTGATCTCTTCCTCCACGGTGATTTCGCCATTGGGAAAACTAATCTGCCTTAAAAAGCCAATCTCCTGCTTGCCTGCCATGGTGATGCCGCAGCTCTCGTCGCTGTCCGGGTTGCTCATATGGAGGTCGCCTGTAATCAGCTTGAGCAGTGTGGTCTTACCGCAGCCGTTTCTGCCTACTACAGCTATTTTTTCCCTGTCGTGAATTTCGAAATTTATATCGTTTAATATTTTGTTCGCGCCGTATTCCACGTTGGCGTGTCTGATCTGATATCGCATGACTAATCTCCTGAAATTTTCCTGTGTACAGGTCGTTTTAATAGTTACCATTCTATCAGATAATTCTTCCGGACTCAATCCCCAAGTATTTTTATAACTTGCATATGTTACATGACTTTTTCGGTAATTTATGGTACACTGGTTTTGTATGATGCCAATAACTGCTTAAGGAAGCGGGAGAGAGGATTTGGAGTACGGAAGATGGGTGAGTCATCGGCACAGAAAAAGTCCATGGGAGAGGTCAATCTGACCCGGGGAAATATGTTCAAAAATTTAATCGGGTTTTCCCTGCCATATCTGCTTTCCTCATTTTTGCAGACCTTTTATGGTCTGGCAGATTTGTTCATCTCCGGGCAGTTTAACGGTGCGGATACCATCACGGCGGTTTCCGTGGGCAGCCAGATTACGCATATGTTGACGGTGGTGATTGCAGGGCTTGCAATGGGCACCACGGTTGCCATCGGACGTGCCGTGGGAGCGGAGAAGAAGGACAAAATTGCGGAGGTTCTGGGGAACACGCTGGTTATGTTCGCACTTTTTGCCGTAGTACTGACCGGGCTTCTTGTTTTCCTGTCAGAAAGCATAGTATCGGCGGTTTCCACACCTGCAGAGGCGGTAAGCCAGACGAAAGAGTATCTTCTGGTATGCTTTATGGGTGTGCCCTTTATCGTAGCTTATAATGTAATCAGCAGTATTTTCCGGGGGCTGGGGGACTCCAGAACCCCTATGTATTTTGTGGCAGCGGCAGGGGTTTTAAATATTATTCTGGATTATATACTGATTGGTTTCATGCATATGGGAGCCAGGGGAGCGGCCATCGCCACTGTCACAGCCCAGGGCTGTAGTGTGGCATTGGCGTTTTGGGTAATGGCCCGGGGCAGGATGAGGGTGAAGCTTTCTCCGGGAAATCTTCGGCTGAAAAAGGAGACGCTGGGTGCTGTCCTGAAGGTGGGATTGCCCATTGCGTGTCAGGATGGTTTTATTCAGATTTCTTTTCTGGTAATCACAGCTATCGCCAACCGCCGCGGTGTGGTGGTGGCGGCCGCGGTGGGAATTGTGGAGAAGCTGATCAGCTTTTTCTTTCTGGTGCCTTCTGCCATGTTATCCTCTGTGTCGGCTATTACCGCCCAGAATGCAGGCGCCGGGAAGCACGAGAACGGACGCAGTATTCTCAGGTACGGAATCGGTATCAGTGTGGGCTTTGGGCTGACGGTAGCACTGGTATGTCAATTCTGTTCCGGATTCCTGGTGGGCCTATTTGCAAAGGAGGAGACAGAGGTAATCCGGCTGGGCGCCCAGTATCTTCGTTCTTATATCTTTGATTGTGCAGCAGCGGGAATTCATTTTTGCTTCAGCGGGTACTTTTGTGCATACGGAAGGGCGGGACTATCCTTCGTCCACAATGTATTGTCGGTGCTACTGATAAGGATTCCGGGAGCATATCTGGCTTCCCTGTGGTTCCCGGATACACTTTATCCCATGGGATGGGCACCGCCCGCAGGTTCCCTGCTTTCTGCAGTAATCTGTGCAGTGTTTTTTGTTGTAATCCGCCGTAGGAACGGGTTTGGAGAGTATCAGGGGAAAAAGATTCGGAGTAAATCAAAATAAATATATGTGTGGAGGTAAAAAGATGAGATTTACGGCAACAGAAGAAAAGGTAAAGGTTACGGGCCGAACTTTATTTGCAGAGGACACCAGATATCTGGGATATTCCGGCAGCAGCATCAGCTTTACCTTTGTGGGCAGGAAGGCGTCTGCCTGTATCTGGAGTAATGCGGAGGCTTTCGGCGATGAACTGAAGGGCCGCATAGCGGTTTATGTTGACAATGCGGAGGAGCCGGCACAACGCATCTGCCTGGATAAGGTGGAGGGGCTGTATACTCTTTATGAAAGTGAGGAAGAAAGGCAGGTTACCATCACTGTCATGAAATATTCCGAGGCGGCTTTCGGAAAGTGCGGTATCCGTTACATTGAAATTGATACGGATAAGCTGTGTCCTCCTCCTGCGGCAGGAGAACGCAGGATGGAGATTATCGGTGATTCCATTACCTGCGGCTACGGGGTTGAGGCAGAAAACGAGCTGGCTCCTTTCCATACGGCTACCGAGAATCCTACGAAATCCTATTCCTTGCTGACTGCCAGGGCTTTGGATGCCGAGGTAAATCTGGTATCCTGGAGCGGCAACGGGATTATCTCAGGCTATGTGGAGGAGACGGCTACGGCACCCTTGGATAAATGGCTGATGCCGGAGGTTTATCAGTATACGGATATCTCCGGTTCGGAGACACTCTACGGTGAAGAGGAAGCAAAGTGGGAAAAGTGGGATTTTAAGAGATTTGTCCCGGATATTATCCTGATTAATCTGGGTACCAATGACTGTAGCTGGTGCAAGGACATCCAGGAGAGAAAAGACCGGTACAGAGAGCAGTATGTGAAGTTTCTGGATTATGTGAGAGAGCATAATCCAAACGCGCAGATATTGTGTATGCTGGGGACTATGGATCAGCGTGTGCTGAAGGAGCTGGAGGAAGCGGTGCAGATTTTCTCTGAGACGAGAAAGGACAAGGCAGTTCACTTCCTGGCGCTGCCGCCTCAGAATCCGGAGGACGGCTATGGCGCAGACTTCCATCCCTGCCCGCTTACACACAAAAATACAGCGGAGCTGGTAGTAAAGGAAGTCAGAAAAATCATGAACTGGTGAGGACTTGTCCAATACCGGGACAGAGAAAAAATACGAAGGAAGGTTGCCGGAATGAAAAGTAAATTAATATGTATATGTATCCTGTGTCTTATTTTGATTTGCTGCGGCTGTGGGGGAGAACAGGAACTTGACGATGTAGCCACTAACAGGGGATATAATATAACCGGGCAGGCGGCTGACAAAACCAGTGGGGAAGAACAAAAGACTTCGGGAAAGGGAATACCAAGGGAACAGGTCAAAATCGGTGTTTTACATATCTCGGATCCCGCAGAGGGCAGCGGTTATACCTATACCCATGATCTGGGAATTCAGGGAATGCAGCAGAATCTTGGATTGAATTCCGACCAGATTGTCAGAAAAATCAATGTGAATGATGGTGACCCGGAAGCAGCAAAGGCAGCAATCAGGGAATGCATTGAGGAAGGCTGTAATGTGATTTTTACCACAAGCTGGGGGTACATGGACCCAACGGAGGAGATGGCCAAAGAGTACCCGGAGGTCTATTTCTGCCACGGCACCGGCTATAAAAGCAATGGTACAAATTTCACCAATTATTTCGGCAGGATATATCAGGCAAGGTATCTGAGCGGAATCGTAGCGGGAATGAATACCTCCTCTGACAAAATCGGTTACGTTGCGGCAATGGATTCCTCAAACTCAGAAGTAACCGGAGGAATTGATGCATTTGCCATGGGGGTGGCTTCTGTGAATCCCGATGCAAGGGTTTATGTGAAAGTGACCAACAGCTGGTTTGACCCGGATGCGGAGTCTGCTGCGGCATCAAAGCTCCTGGCTATGGGTTGTGATGTCATCACACAGCATTGTGACACCGCATATCCCCAGACACTGGCACAGGACGCAGGTGCCTACGGAATCGGATACAATTCCGATATGAGAAAAGAGGCCCCGAATGCATGTCTTACCAGCGTTATCTGGAACTGGAGCGCCTATTATACCTATGCGGTACAGAGCATAATCGACGGCACATGGAACGGTAAGAACTATTATGGCGGCATGGCAGACGGGTTGGTGGATATCACCGGGCTTGCAGATTTCTGCGCTGCCGGAACGAAGGAGAAGGTAGAGGAAGCAAGGGCGAAGATTATATCCGGTTCCTTTAATGTGTTTGACGGTGAGATAGAAACAAATACAGGAGAAATCATCGGAAAGCCGGATTCTACCCTGGATGACGCAACAATTACCGGCGGCATCAATTGGTATTACAAGAATGTATTGATAGTGGAATAGGAGGACTGACCATGAAAGCCAGAATGACACTAAAGAAAAAAATTTTGGTACTGAACATTTTTCCTCTGCTCCTGCTGGGTCTGATGGTAATTATTCTTTCACTGACTGTGATAAAGCAATCCTTGATTTCCGAGGTGGAAACCTCGTTGCGAAGTGCGGCTACTGCGGCTCTCTCCGCTTACGACCAGAATGCGGGGCTCTATATGGAGGCTGACAACGGGGATATCTGGAAGGGAAGCTATAATATATCAAAATCAGAAAGTATTGTAGATGGCATCAAGGAAAGATCCGGTCTGGAGGTCACCTTCTTTTACGGAGACCGGAGAGTTATGACATCGGCAGTAGATATATACGGTAACCGTATTATCAGTTCTCCTGCCGGGGAAAAGATTAAACAGGTGGTCCTGACCGAGGGTAAGGAATATTTCAGTGACGCCGTATCCATCGACGACACCCGGTTTTACGGATATTATCTGCCTGTATACCAGACCGGCGGGAATCAGCCCATCGGAATGATTTTTGTGGGAACCGATAAGGCTTCGAAGGATAAGGCCATCGGCATTATCATTAGTAACGTTATCATGATTGTAGTGGTGCTGATGGTAGTTTTTATGATTGTCTCAGTAGTATTTTCCACATCCATTTCCGGCTCGCTGAAAAAGAGTATCGGGGTACTGCAGGCTGTGGCAGCAGGTGATTTGAAAATCAATATAGATTCCAGGCTTTTGCGTAAAAAGGACGAGGTAGGCGACTTGTCCAGGGCAGTAAAACAGCTTCAACAGGAACTGACGGAAAGTCTTGAGGTAATTGCCGACAACAGTAAGACTGTGATGGAATCTTCCGCAACGCTGGAGGAAGTGGCAAGAGAAACCAATGCATCCGTCAGAAGAGTAGAGGATGCGGTTAACGGTATTTCCGAGAGTGCTTCCGTACAGGCCCGTATCTCTGATGAAGCTTCACAGAATTTTGCCAGAATGGGCGAAAAGATACAACAGACCTCCAGAGAAATGGAAGATATGAAATCAGGTGCTGCCGAAATGAAAGAAGCGGAGGAAAAGACCGCCGAAACCATTGACAGGCTTTTGAAGAGCAATGTGGAGGTTCAGGAGCTGATACATGAGATTTCCGCGCAAACCAATCAGACCAATGAATCCGCGAGAAAGATTCAGGAGGTGACTGAGATTATATCTGCCATCGCAGACGAGACAAACCTCTTAAGTCTGAATGCCGGTATTGAGGCTGCCAGGGCAGGTGAACATGGCAGAGGCTTTGCCGTGGTTGCTGACCAGATTCAGAAGCTGGCCAACCAGTCCAATGACTCCAGTATGCGGATAGCCGATATTGTGCGTCAGCTGATTGAAGATTCTGACAAGACCGTGGCCACCATGGAAAAAGTAATAGAGACGGTTTCAGCACAAAGCTCTAATATGCAGCAGACAGGGAAGATGACCGGAGAGGTGATGGAGAAAATTGAGAATTCCATGTCAAGCCTTTCCATTATTGAGGACAGTGTAGCATATCTGGATCAGAGCAGAAATGAAGTAATCAATACGGTAAACGAGCTGTCCGATATTGCAAAACAGAATGCAGCTACCACCCAGGATGTCTGTGATATTGTAAACAATGTATCCGAGAGCTTTGAACAGATGGAAAAGAGCACTCAGGGCTTGAAATCCATTGCGGATAATCTTGAGGAGAGCGTAAAACACTTTAATGTCTGAAAGAGAAGCCGGAGAGGTGAGGGCAGATGAAGATTTATTTGATGAGACACGGCGAGACAGACTGGAATAAGGTAAGACGTCTTCAGGGCCAGAGTGAGGTGCCACTGAATGAGCATGGAGTGGAGCTGGCAAAAAAGACGGCGGAGGGGCTGAAGGCTGTGAGATTTGACGCAATCTTCAGTTCTCCCCTGCAGAGAGCACTGGTGACGGCCGAAATCATGGCGGGAGACAGGCCTGTAACAGTAGTGACGGATGACCGACTAAAGGAAATGAATTTCGGAATTTACGAGGGACAAAGCTTCGAGACGCCGGAGCAGGCCGCCAGGCATCCGCTGAGACAGCCGGAAAAGTATGTTCCAATGGGCGGCGGAGAGACGATTGCAGAGGTGAAGGAACGAACCTATGATTTCTTACGCGAAAAGATTCTTCCTCTGGAGAATAGCTGCAGCAATGTACTGATTGTGGCACATGGTGTCGTGAATCGCTGCATGCTCAACAGGATTGCAGACATTCCTGACAGGGATTTCTGGCAGATTCAGCTGCCCAGCTGTGCGGTATCTGTTTTGTCTCTGGAAGACGGCAAGTTCAGTATCATAGAGCAGAGCAGGGTTTACTATGGGGAACCGGTGAATGGAAGCCCCATGTAATCGGAGAATCAAAGAAATAGGATAAACCATTTCATTTGAGAACTAAGGCAACCTCAGATCTTAGAGTGGGGGACTTGGCAGTATCGGGTCTGTTGCCGGTTGGAAAGGAGAGAAAGTATGGGATTTTCACAATCAGATATGACAAGAGACGAATGTATGCTGACCGGCCGGTTTGGATACAGGGGATACGACTGGTGGTGGCATTCCTTTACGGGAATAAACAGAAATACCGGCGAGGAGAGATCCTTTTTCATCGAATTTTTCCTGTGTAATCCGAAAAGAGGCGGCAGGAAGCCCATTTTGGGGCAGCTTCCGGAAAACAGGGAGAAGGGAAAATACCCCTCATACCTCTGCGTCAAAGCCGGTACCTGGGGAAGGGATGCGGCCCAGCTGCACAGATTTTTTGGCTGGGAGGATGTAGGCCTGCAGAGACAGGCTCCCTTTGCTTTGGCGGCAGAGGACTGTTATCTCTCCGAGACGGCTACCAGGGGGCGAATCTGTGTGACGCCCAGAGAGGTGATAGAGCATCCGGAGTATATGTGTGAATCGGGCAACATGTCCTGGAATCTAAAGATTAAGAAGCTGATACCCTTCAATGTGGGTTATGGTGCCGGCAAACTCTTCAGACGGCTTAAGGCCTTTGAAATGTATTGGCATGCGGAAGGAATGAAGACGGCTTACAGCGGCACGGTGACCTGGAACGGGGAAGTATACGATGTGAAGCCCGAGATCTGTTACGGTTATGCGGATAAGAACTGGGGCAGCGATTTCACCTCACCCTGGGTATGGCTGTCCTCCTGCAATATGGTCAGCAGACTTACCGGCAAAAAACTGACGAACAGCGTTTTTGACATCGGTGGCGGAACGCCCAAGGTGTTTGGGATTCCGCTGAAACACAAGCTCCTGGGAGCGGTTTATTATCAGGGAAGGGAATATGAATTCAATTTTTCAAAGTTTTGGACCTTTCCGCGAACCAGATTCGAGATCATAGACACCGGGGATAGTTTTATCTGGCATGTAAAGCAGGATAATCGTAAGGCCCTGATGATATTAGAGGTCAAGTGCAGAAAAGAGGATATGCTGCTGATGAATTATGAGGCACCGGACGGAACCAGACGACACAATCGTCTCTGGAACGGAGGAACCGGTACAGGGCGGCTGAAGCTGTACAAAAAGGAAGGAATATACCGCACTCTGATTGATGACATTAATGTCAGAAATGTGGGCTGCGAGTTTGGAGTTTTTGATGATGACAGAGATATTTGATACCCATGCTCATTACGACGATGAGGCTTTTGACGCAGACCGGAAGGAATTGCTGGAATCCCTGCCGGGACAGGGCATTGCAAAGGTTGTGAATGTGGGCGCCAGCCTGGCCTCCTGCAAAAAAACCATAGAGCTGATGAATAAATATGAATTTATCTATGGCGCTATTGGGATACATCCTAACGAGACCGCAGAGCTGAATGAAACATCCTTTGAATGGTTACGACAACAGTGTCAGCTGGAGAAATGCGTAGCAGTGGGAGAGATTGGTCTGGATTATTATTGGGATGAGCCGGAACGGGAGCTGCAGAAGGAGTGGTTTGTCCGTCAGCTTCATCTGGCGGGGGAGCTTGGAAAGCCGGTAATCATTCATTCCAGGGAGGCAGCCAAGGATACAGTGGACATTATGAATGCCGAGAAGGCAGGGGAAATCGGTGGAGTGGTTCATTGTTATTCCTATTCGAAGGAGATGGCAAAGGCCTTTCTGGACATGGGCTTTTATTTTGGAATCGGTGGAGTTCTTACTTTCAAAAACGCCAGGAAACTAAAGGAGGCAGTGGAATATATTCCTCTGGAGAGGATGGTGCTGGAAACGGATTGTCCGTATCTTGCACCTGTACCCAACCGCGGCAAGAGAAACAGCTCGCTGAATATACCTTATATCATTCAAAGCATGGCTGAAATCAAGGGCACGGACGAGGAAACCATCTGCAGGGTGACCTGGGAGAATGGACACAAACTGTACCGATTACCGTTTCACAATTAGCTATACAGGAGATAAGGACCATGGGAACCGCAGAGCTGATATCCCTCCAGCTAAGAATGTTTCTGCTTATGCTGGCAGGGCTGTTTTTTAGAAAGAAGAACATAATTACTGAGGAAGGAAAAAAGAACCTGACGGATCTTGTCATCTACCTGATTCTCCCCTGCAATATCGTAAAATCATTTATGATTGAGTACGACAGAAGTACGATTAAAAATTTGGGGCTGATACTGTTTATTTCTGTTTTGATTCAGATTTTCTGCGCGGTGCTGGCAAAGGTTTTATATCGCAAAACTTCTGCAGAGCATAGACCGGTGCTTATGTATGCCACGGTGGCTTCCAATTCAGGATTTTTGGGTAATCCTGTGGCGGAAGGTGTTTTTGGCAGTATGGGACTTGCTCTGGCTTCGGTCTATCTGATTCCCCAGAGAATCGTGATGTGGTCAGCGGGAGTCTCTTATTTTACCGGAGGCTCCGACAGAAAAACAGTGATAAAGAGAGTGGCAACCCATCCTTGTATCCTTGCGGTGCTGCTGGGGATGATTTTCATGATAGCACAGGTTAAGCTGCCATCTTTTCTGGATGCAGCTCTGAAGGATATCGGAAACTGCAACACTGCTATGTCCATGCTGGTGATTGGAACGATTCTTGCGGACGTAAGATGGAGGGATATGCTGGATAAATCCCTGTTTTTGTTTTCAGGGCTGAGACTGATTTTGATTCCAATGGCTGTGTATCTATGCTGTCTGGTCGGCAGAGTAGATGCGCTTGTGACAGGGGTGTCGGTTTTGCTTGCGGCTATGCCTGCCGCCAGTACTACTGCGATTCTTGCGGTCAAATATGGCGGAGATGCGGTTTATGCAGGCAAATGTGTGGTATTGACCACGGTGCTGTCCCTGTTTGCAACGCCACTCTGGAGCATGCTTCTGTTAAAAGCATTATAGGATTCATTGCATAGCGGTTTACACAGCATTCTTAGTTTCATGGCACTATATTTTGTACTTTTATGAAGAAAAATGCATAGAAGCTTCGTCAGAAAATAAACTTTCATTAAAAAGAGGAGGAATCGAATGAGGAAGAAGAAAAGAGACATTTTTGAGGGAAGAAAGGTATATGAGCTGACAGAGGAGGAGAATACTGCCGTCATTACAAAGGAAGTGGCCGAAGCCTGCAGACATCGCCTGGAAAAGCGCTGGTACCGCAGACTGGTTGAGATAAATTTTTTGATGATTATCGTTGTTGTGGTGATGCTTGTAGTGAACATGGAAAATAACACGGCTCTGGCTGAGCAGGCGGTGGAGCAGTTTCAGGAAGAATTTCGCGAGGTAATGAGCGATGCAACCGTGGCAGACGAAGAGACAGATGAAACTGCTGACGGTGGAGGCGCAGAAGCTGTCGGGGAAGCCGGAGGGAATACCGACGGAAAGTCAGACGAGAAAGATTCCCGGGTGAAGCTCACGGTGGAGGATATTCCTCTGGAGGTAAAAGGTTTATTCTATGGGATTGCGCTTTTGATTGTGGTTTATCTGGGGCTGTATTATTACTATGCTGCTTATCGGGCAAATTCCCTTAGAATTACCGAGAAGAATTTCACCGAGATTTATGCCCTGATTGAGGATTATGCCAGACGCCTGGGAATCAAAACGCCAAAGGCCTATGTCATGCAGCAGAATGGTGTGCTCAATGCATTTTCCGCTTTTTTATTCAGAAAGCAGTGGATTTGTATCCATACGGAGCTGTTTGAAGTGGCGTACAGAGAGCACAAGGATATGGATGCTTTGTCCTTTGTCATTGCCCATGAAATGGCGCACATATACTACGGGCATGCAACCCTGCATTACAATTTGTTGATATGGTTTTCCCGTCTGATTCCTCCCTTTTCGGCCATTGCTTCCAGGGCAAGAGAATACAGCTGCGACCGGCTGGCGCAGCGCCTGACCGGTACGGATGGGCTGGATGCCATGCTGGTTCTGGTGGTTGACAGACACCTGTATAAGCTTGTGGATAAGGAAGATTATGTTGAAGAAATGCGCAAACAGAAGGGATTTTTTATATGGGTGGTAAATATGTTTGCGGATCATCCTCTGATGTGTAAGAGAGTGGCTGCACTGGCAGATGGAAAGGGCAGCGGAAAATTATATTAAGAAAAAATTTGATTAAATAATATATTGATCAAATCTATAATAATTTAAAGGAGGAATTTTGTATGCCATTCATTGATTCAAAAATTACCGTAAAAATGACAGAAACCCAGAAAGAGAGCCTCAAATCCGAGCTTGGAAAAGTACTCCCTGTTCTGGGAAAATCCGAGCGATACCTGATGGTAGGTATTGCGGACGGCTATGACCTGTATCTGGGTGGTGAAAAACTGGATAAAGGTGCCTATGTTGAGGTAAGCCTGTTCGGTCAGGCGGCTTCTTCCGCCTATGAAAAAATGACAGGGGAAATCTGCAGAATCCTAAAACAGGAGCTGGGCATTCCCGGGGATAAAGTCTATGTGACCTATCACGGCGTGAATGACTGGGGCTGGAATGGAAGCAATTTCTGATGCTTCAGGGATTCTGCCACCGTCCGGCAGACCCTTAAACGTCGTATTTTTTTAGCAGCATATCCATAGCTTCTCTAAGCAGAATAGCCTCGCCAACGCCCTCTCTCTTGGACAGGGTATTCAGTCTTTTCAGCTGGTCCTGTGTGTAATGGGAGGTTTTGGGAACCATTTTTTCTTCTTTTGCCAGGGCAACCTTGTTTCTTCCGCTAAATTTTGCCCTGAACATGGCGCTTTCGGCCATTCTGAACAATTCCTGATAACGTGTGGCATTCTCAAAGGCGGTGGCGATACCGATGGAAATCGTCATTGCATCGCCGTTGGGAAGCTTCACGTTATAATTTTTTCTCATATCCTCCATCTGCAGAAAGATGTCTTCCTTCTCCATATCGCCCTTAAAAATAAGACCGAATTCGTCACCGGCTACACGATAGAGCGTTCCCTGCTCTCCCAGATAGTTCTGAAGATGCTTTCCGGTCTCGATTAAGACTCTGTCACCTTCGTCGAAGCCAAAATCGGTATTTACCCTCATAAAATGATCCAAATCAACCAGGACAATGATGATATTGTCGCCCGCCTCGGCATTTTCGGCTGTCAGAAGGTCCTGTAAATCCTCCTCGAATCCTTTGCCTTCTGTAAGATGCAGTGCTTCGTCAACCTTTGAGTGATGTTGAGCTTTCTTGTCTGGCATAATGTTATCTCCTTTCATGTATATGAGCTTGCTGATATTATATCATAAATAATATCGATGAAATTATATTATGACATATGATATTATTTGTCAAGTAATATTTGAAAAATAATACCGCATTTCTGGAAATGTGTTGACATAATGTGGGTGTAGTCAGTGGGATTGCGCAGGAGGGCGGAAAAAAAGGTATTCTTTTCTGTTGTCTCATGGTAAAATAGGAATGTAACGTGTTTTTACGCCGATGGAGAGGGAGGAATATGTCTGAAATGAGTACTATGGTGGAATCAAAGTGGTTAAATGCAAAAAAAGCAACGATGAATTTTCAGAATCAGAGAATTTTTATTTTTAGTTTACCTATTGTATTTCTTCCCGTATTTTTTTTCTATTTTTATGGATTTGATTTCTTTAACAACATTTCCGGTTTTAAAAGTTTTTCATTTATTTTTCTTGTTCTTATTTGGATCTTGGCAATATTCAATTTGATTTCCGTTGTTCGGACGAGAAATACAGCGGCAGAAAGATATCAGGCATTGACGGAGCTTTTTAACAGATTAAATCTTACGCCTGAGGAATGCAATGAGGTGGATGAGGCTTTGGGAGACTTTTCTGCCGAAAAGGATTTGATTTTTCTTGGAGAAGATTATCTGAAGCTATCCACCGGATTTATTTATATTCGAAAGGGAAAGGATATAATGAAGTTTGAGATTATCCGGACAGAGGATGTCAGAAATATACGATACGATGGTTCAGATAATGAATACATAGCTGTGTTTATGGATGATATGATGCAGGAACTGGGAAGGCTCTGTATTGTAAAAGAGGCACTTCCTAATGTAGATGCCATCGTCAACAAAATCAATGAGAATTATGGGAATTTCAAATTGAAATTAAACACAAAGTAGTAGTTTTTTTACTAATTTTGCCATTAACGGCTGACAGTTTTATTATTACATCCCGCTTTTATGCGGGCATGCTTTGCCTTGACCCTTGTGCCATAAAAGAGTAAAATAGGGTTGTTTATTTGAAGGTTACCGGAAAACGAAAGGGACTGTGTATGATATGAAAACATCGGCAGAATTACAGAATATGCTCCGGCAGATAGACCATAAGGGCTATCCCGCATATAAAGGTACAAAGGGTCAATACCAGTTTGGGCAATACATATTATCCATCGACCATGTACAGGGGGATCCCTTTGCTTCGCCTTCCAAGGTCAGTATCATTGTACCTGGCAGAATTGCAGCATTTGACAGGAGCTGCTGGGAGACGGACAGCAGGAGAATCGCCTTTCTTGACTTTTTGCTCAGGCGTGTGGAGGCAAAAATCAGGGAGTATTCTTTTAAGGCAAAGGGTTCCGGCAAGAGCGGTCTTCTCTGTGTCAGCCGTCCGGGGCAGGAAATCCTGGAGCGAAGCGCCTGCACGGTGAATCCGGCTACCGGGGAATTGACGCTCCGCATGGAAATCGGTTTCCCCGCCAACGGAAGGTCAATCAATGCAGGGGAACTGATTAAAATTATGTTTGATTTTCTACCGGTCTGTGTGAAGCAGACCCTTTTATCTGCCACCTGTCCCGGGGAGGCGCTGGAAAAGGTTCTGTTCCTGGCAGATGACCAGCAGTTTATCAGGGAGGAGCTGGAGAGGAGAGGACTGGTTGCTTTTGTGGCTGACGGCGCAATTCTGCCCAGAAGGTCAGGCGTATCTTCTCTGCCCATGAAGGACGCGGTGGCATTTCAGACACCCTCTTCCATGGAGATTACTCTGGAACTGCCTCATAGGGGAAAGCTTACAGGTATGGGGATCAAGAAGGGTGTTACTCTCATTGTGGGGGGCGGCTACCACGGCAAGTCAACCCTCCTGGAGGCTCTGGAGCTGGGGGTATATAATCATATTGCAGGCGATGGAAGAGAGTACGTCATTACTGAGAATACGGCCATGAAGCTGAGGGCGGAGGATGGCAGGTGCATCCAGCGGACGGATATTTCCATGTTTATCCGGAATCTGCCCAACGGCAGGGACACGGCAGCCTTTTATACCGAGGATGCCAGCGGCAGTACCTCCCAGGCGGCAAATACCATAGAAGCCATGGAGGCGGGCGCAAAGACCTTTCTGATAGATGAGGATACCAGTGCCACGAATTTCATGATACGGGATGAATTGATGCAGAGAGTGGTGAGCAGGGAGGTGGAGCCTATTATTCCTTTCATCGACAGGGTGCGGGAGCTGTACGAGGAATACGGGATTTCCACGGTGTTGGTGGCAGGAAGCTGTGGTTCTTATTTTCACAAGGCAGACTGTGTCCTGCAAATGAATAAATATCAGCCCATGGAGATTACGGCCTTCGCAAAAAAGGAGGCGGAGAATTATCCTTATCTGCTTGGCTGCACGGAACTCTCGGCGCGTCCTGATTTCAAGAGAGTTGTGAAGAGAGATACAGCCTTTGCAAAAGAGGATCGTATTAAGACGAGAACCGATGGCTTGGATGGCTTCTCTATAAATAGGGAAGATGTAGATTTACGGTATGTGGAACAGCTGGTGGATTCAGAACAACTGACAGCACTGTCACATATGCTGAAATATATGAAATTACATGACTTTGACGGTAAGAAGACGTTGGGTGAAGCAGTGGAGGCTGTGTATGCAAGAGTGGAAAAAGCGGGTTTCAATGCTTTTTTTGCAAAAAATACCGGAACTGTCCAGGAAACGGAAGACGGCGGACAGTTTCCCGGTAATCTGGCCATGCCGAGAAAGCAGGAGCTGTATGCTGTCCTAAATCGATGCCGGGGTCTGGTGAGTATCGAACCGAAGGGGTAACAGACATGAAAGTAAGTAATAGGAATCAACAGGAAAAAGTGGCATATATGCTCAGCGAGCCTATACCTCAGCTGGTTTGTCAGATGGCAGTACCCACCATAATCAGCATGCTGGTGACAGCCTTTTATAATATGGTGGACACATTTTTTGTGGGAAAAATCAATACCCAGGCCACGGCTGCGGTGGGTGTGGTTTTTTCTGTCATGGCATTGATCCAGGCCTGCGGCTTTTTCTTTGGCCACGGTTCGGGCAATTTTATTTCCAGAAAGCTGGGGGCGGGAGAGTTTGAGGAGGCCAACAGGATGGCTGCTACCGGATTCTTTTCTGCCTTTTTTACAGGGGTTCTGCTTGGAGCCCTGGGCCTGCTGTTTCTGGAACCTCTTGCCAGGGTTTTGGGCTCCACCCCCACGATTTTGCCCTATACGAAGGATTATATGAGGATTGTTTTGATTGGCTGTCCCTTTACCATGTCCTCTTTTGTGATGAATAATCAGCTGCGTTTTCAGGGCAGTGCTTCCAACGCAATGGTGGGAATCATTACGGGTGCTGTACTGAATATTGTGCTTGACCCGCTGTTCATCTTCGGCTGTAACATGGGGGTGACGGGGGCTGCCCTGGCCACGGTTATCAGTCAGATGGTCAGCTTTCTGTTGTTATTTCTGATGAGCCTGAGAGGGGGAAATATTCGGATTACCTTCCGAAATTTTACACCCTCCCGGTATTATTATGTGCAGATTTTCCGGGGAGGGTTTCCCTCTCTTTGCAGGCAGGGACTGGGGAGTATCTCTCACATTTTTCTGAACCACGCTGCGGGAGCATACGGTGGGATTTATGGGGATGCCGCTATAGCTGCCATGTCAATCGTAAACCGCATATCCATGTTTGCGAACTCCGCGCTCATTGGTTTCGGCCAGGGCTTCCAGCCGGTCTGCGGGATGAATTATGGAGCGAAGAAGTATGACAGAGTGAGGCAGGCTTTTGTCTTCTGTGTCAAATATGCAGCAGTGTTTCTGTTGGCAATTTCCCTTGCCGGTTTTATATTTGCCGGACCACTGGTGACATTGTTCAGAAAGGAAGACGCGGATGTCATCCGTATCGGAACGCTGGCACTGAGGCTGCAGTGCATTGTATTTCCGTTAAATGCCTGGATTGTCATGTGCAACATGATGCTGCAGTCCATCGGCAAAACAGCAAAAGCCTCTTTGGTGGCGGCGGCCAGACAGGGATTATTCTTTATTCCCTTCATCTGTATTTTGCCACGGATCTTCGGATTGCTGGGTGTGCAGATGTGTCAGACCTGGTCTGATGTTTGTTCCTTTGCTCTGTCAGTACCTATGGGACTGGGAGTGCTAAGGGAAATGAAGGAAAAAGAACAGATGAATATTGATAAAGGAGAATGAGAATATGAGGTCACGTTGGGGCGATGACATGGACGAGGAGCTGCAGAAGGATACAAAGGTCAAGGTGGGCTTTGTCTTCAATTATATGCAGATAGGCAAGCTGCTCAAGAGGATTGAGGAGGAGACCAGGGAATGGGACGATAAGTATCCGAAGAGTGAATTGATGAAAATCTGGGGAAGTATTATGTGTATCATGATGGTGCTCTTCAGTGTTACTTACAGTATTTTGATTATGGCTACGGGATTATTCTTTTTCTTCTATGGGCATAATCTGATACAGATTTACAGTGTTTGGAAGCGATTTAATTATTCTAAGGGTGCTTACTGGGGGATGACGCTGGCAACTCTGGCAGCGGAGCTTGTTCTGAGTTATTTTATCAGAGGACTGATTTTCGGGGGATGAGAGGATACAGATGAAAGCAACACAAGGTAAGATGAAAGACCGGAAGAGCTATTTATACGAGACGCACCTGCACACCTCAGAGGGCAGTGCCTGTGCACGCAGTACGGGGGCAGAGATAGCCAAAGCTTATTCGAAGGCCGGTTACGCAGGCATAATTGTCACGAATCATTTCTTCTATGGCAACACGGCGGTAGACAGAAGCCTGCCCTGGGAGCAGTGGGTGGAAGGGTATTGTCTTGGCTATGAAGAGGCAAAGAAGGAAGGAGATAAACTGGGACTGCAGGTATTCTTCGGCTGGGAATCCGGCTACGGGGGACCGGAATTTCTGGTTTATGGCCTGGACAAGGCATGGCTGCTTTGCCATCAGGAGATAAAGGATGCCACTGTGGAAGAGCAGTATGAGCTGGTCCATGAGGGTGGCGGTATTGTAATCCAGGCGCATCCCTACAGAGAAGCTCCTTATATTCACAAAATTGCACTTTTCCCGGATTATGTGGATGGGGTGGAGGGATATAATGCCAGTCATTCCAGTTTGGCTTTGAGTAAAAGGCATCCCGAGTACAATGACAGGGCGGTTGCCTATGCCGGAGAACATCGTTTTCCCATGACTGCAGGCTCTGACCAGCACAGCACCGGGATGCTGTGGGGTGGTATGGAGTTTTCCCGAAGGCTGAAGGATATCCAGGACTTTAACCATGCAGTCCTGAACAGAGAGGCTCTCCGGCTTTTGGACGGAACATTGGAAGCCTTTTAGGCAGTGATATCGTGATGTATCTGCAGTTCGTAGAGCTTTTTGTAAATACCGTTTTGCGCCAGAAGCTCCTGGTGGGTGCCCCGCTCACGGATTTTTCCCTTGTGCATTACTAGGATACAGTCGGCATGCTGGATAGTGGAAAGTCTGTGAGCAACCATGATGGTGGTGCGTCCTTTCATAAGCTTCTCCAGAGCTTCCTGAATCAGAATTTCCGTTTCGGTATCAATATTTGCCGTAGCCTCATCCATGACCAGGATGCTGGGTTTATGGGCCAGGGTTCTTGCAAAGGACAGGAGCTGGCGTTCGCCGGCAGAGAAGGTGGTGCCCCGCTCTGACACAGGCTCCTTGTACCCGTGGGGCAGCTTTTCAATAAAATGTGAGGCGTTCACATATTCTGCCGCCGCCCGCATTTCTTCTTCCGTAATGTCTTTGTCGTACAGTCGAATATTGCTTTCCACCGTTCCCTCGAAGAGAAATACATCCTGCTGCATCTGTCCTATGGCACTGCGCAGCTGCTTTTTGCTCAAATCACGGATGTCGACGCCGTCAATATAGATATGTCCCTTCTGGATGTCATAGTACCTGCCAATCAGGTTCAGGATGGAAGATTTTCCTGCCCCTGTGGCACCTACAAAAGCAACACTCTGTCCGGGCTCGATGACAAAGGATACATCCCGCAGGACATAGTTTTCATTGTCGTAGGCAAACCATACATGATCAAATTCAATTCGTCCCTTGATTGCGGGAAGCTGTATGGGCTCTTCCTTTTCGGGAACCCGGGCGGCTTCATCCAGCACGGTAAAGATCTTTTCCGCGGAGGCCAGAGAGGACTGGAGAGTGGAGAACTGTTCTGCCAGTTCCTGAATGGGCTCGAAAAAGGACTGGATATACTGTGCAAAGATGTACAGAGTCCCAATGGAAATCACCTCTCTCAGCACATCCCTGCTGCCCACACCCAGTACTACCATCAGGGAGAAGACACTGAGAATATAGATGAGAGGGCGGAAGATGGCAAAAACCAGCATCTCGCGGTAATATGCCTTATACAGAGAGATGCTTTTGCTGCCGAATTCCTCATATTTTCTCTTTTCCCTGCCAAAAATCTGAATAATACGCATTCCGGACAGGTTTTCTGAGAGGAAGGTGTTCAGATCGGTCAGCTTTGATCTGGTAATGCGATACGTCTTCCTTGCGATTTTTCGGAAGATTACCGTAAGCACTGCCACAACGGGCAGAAGTACAAAGGAGAACAGCGCGAGCTGCCAGTCCAGTGCCAGCATGACAGCAGCCAGACCGATTATTTTCACGATATTTCTGAAGAGCCGTACCAGGATGCCGGAATACATTTCATCCAGAGCATCCACATCGTTTGTGACACGGGTCACAAGCTTGCCTACAGGAGTCAGGTCAAAGTAACGGCAACTGAGAGACTGGATGTGTGCATACAGCTCCTTGCGGATGGTAAGGATGATGCGCTGCCCGGTTTTCTGCAGCAGCCAGGTCTGTGACATGTTGAAAAGAAAGCTGAAAGCCAGTACAATTCCGTATTTTATGGCAGTGTCCGTTATGATTCGGTAATCGCCCTGTGTTTCAAATAAATCGATGGCATCCCCAATCAGCATGGGGCGGTACAGGTCAAAAACCGTAAGTGCCAGCACCATGGCCAGGCAGAGGGCAAACCATCCTGCATAGG
This sequence comes from Acetatifactor sp., assembly GCA_051880315.1. Taxonomy (GTDB): domain Bacteria; phylum Bacillota; class Clostridia; order Lachnospirales; family Lachnospiraceae; genus Acetatifactor. Next base: position 31,504 of record JBJENR010000051.1, on the reverse strand, counting down.
GCATCATATAGGACAGGAGCCGCAGCATGGCACTGCCTTTGTAAGTACCTTCTGTTTTGTCTTCCATTGGTGAACTCATATTTTTCCTCGCTATTCTTTATTCTGCACCCAGATTGGTAAGCTCCTGCTCCAACTGCTGTTTTTCGTTGATATGTGCGTAGAAACCGCCCAGGGAAACCAGTTCCTCGTGGGTTCCGTATTCTGTGAGCTCTCCTTCTGTCAAAACAGCAATATGATCTGCCTTTTGCAGGGTGGAGATACGATGGGCGATGACGATGGTGGTTTTCCCTCTGCGGAGATGAAGTATATTTTCCAGAATCTGCTCTTCTGTGCCGGTGTCCACTGCAGAGAGCGAGTCGTCCAGAATCAGGATGGAGGAATCCTTCAGCAGGGCTCTTGCAATGGAGCTTCTCTGCTTTTGTCCGCCGGAAAGTGTGACGCCCCTTTCACCCACCAAGGTTGCATAATTATCGGGAAAGTCCATAATGTTTTCGTGGATGCAGGCATCCTTTGCAGCCCTCAAAATACTATCCCTGATTTCGGGATGGTCAGAAATTCTTTCGTCCAGACCGAAGGCGATGTTCTCCTCCAGAGTGTCAGAGAACAGGAAGTTATCCTGGGGGACGTAAGCCATATCCCGGTGCAGTACGGCAAGGGGGATTTCGCTGATGGGGATGCCGTCCAGGAGCAGCATCCCTTTTTCGCAGTCATATACCCGCAACAGCAGGTCTGCCAGGGAGGATTTTCCGCATCCCGTCCGGCCCAGAATTCCCAGCATTTCTCCGGGCCTTATCTTGAGGCTGATGTTTTTCAGAACCGGTGCTTCTCCGTCCGGATAGGTAAAGGTAAGGTGGTTCAGCTCAATTTCTCCGGAAAGTGACATGCGTGTCGGAACTCCTTCCGGCAGGTCAGTTTCCGGTGCATCCGTGATATCAGGTTTTTCCCGAAAAATCGCAGCGATGCGTTGGAAGGCAGCAGATGCCTGGCTGAAGGAATTGATACAATCACCGCAGGCAATCATGGGCCATACCAGCATGCCGATGTAGGAGTTAAAAGCGACGAACTGACCTATGGAGACTTGTCCGTTCAGCACCATTTTGCCGCCGAAAACCAGGGTCAGAAGAAGGCTGATGCCGGTGACGGCATCCAGAGCGGGACCGAAGACAGCGCGTAGCTTTACGGTGGAAAGGTTCTTCTCCATGCTGTTTATGGCGGCTTCCTCAAAGGAGCAGAAATCCGCTTCCTCCTGCACGAAGGATTTTAATACGCGGACACCGGTCAGACTTTCCTGCACCTTGTCGGAAAGGTGTGAGAAAGCCTCCTGTCGTCTGGTCTGGCGTTTTTTAGCCTCAATTCCGTAGAAGTAACAGCCCACAGCTACCAGTATCAGGGGAATAAAGGCAAGAACCGTCAGACGAAGGTCTACATAGACAATCATCTTCACCAGCACCATCAGAGTCATTACCACAGCGTCAAAGGTGGTGATAACCGCCATTCCCACACCCATGCGGATGGCCTGCAGATCGTTTGTGAAGTGTGCCATCAGGTCACCGGTTTTGCGGCTGTTAAAAAAGCGGGCAGAGAGGGTTTCCAGATGGTTGAAGAGATCGTTCCGCATATGATATTCCACGCCTCTGGAGGCACCGATAATAAAGTATCGCCAGCCGAAGCGGCCCGCCATCATAATCAGCCCGGCGCAGAGAATCTTATATAATATGGATTTCACACCAGTAAAGTCCAAGGTATCCCCGGTCAGGCCGTCAATTATCTCTCCGGTGTATTGAGGAATATACAGACTGGCCATATCTACGGCCATCAGCACCAGGATGCCCAGAAGATAGTGCCGTTTGTACTGCCATAAATATGGAAATAGGGAAAATTTCTTTTCGGTTGTCTCTTTCATGATTGCACCTGTCACGGAAAAATAAGATAACATCGATTTTATCATATATGGAATAATATGGGAAGATATTTCCAGAATCAGGGTAATTTAGCACATTCATAAACAAAAATTAATAACTTTTTGCATTTTGACTCTTCTCAGGGAGATAAGTATATGATATTCTCTTTAGGAGCTTTAGGGCGGTTTTGCCTAAGGCTTGCGGTTAGATATCCGGGAATACGGGTATACTTTCCGGGTAACAGTCTACATGTAGAACAGTAAGATGCAGAACAGAAAGGGATGGTAGTATATTATGAAAAAATTATCTTTGTTTCTTTGTACGGGTCTGATGATGGTCAGCCTGGCCGGATGCGGGAAAAACGGAAATCAGGAAAGCAGTGAGGCTCAGCAGAGCACACCTCAGAGCAGTCAGCAGGAGAGTACAACTCAGAATAATCAGCAGGACGGCGGGGAAAATAACAATCAGAATCAGTCTGAGGAAACCGGGACGGTGGCAAACGGTTATGATTATGCTGACGGCTGGACGGAGGAGATGGAGGGTATCCTTACTGCGGTGAAGGAGTATCTCGGCGAGGATTACAGACCGAATATGCCCATGATGCCCGACCAGTTTGCTGAGGTTTATGGCATCACCGAGGATATGTACGAGGATTACCTCGCAGAGGTTCCCATGATATCTGCTCATGTGGACCAGATGATTATTGTGAAACCCAAGGCAGGTCAGGAGGAGGCAGTGGAGAAGGCGCTGAATGCATATCGTGACATGCAGGTAAACAACACGTTACAGTATCCTTCCAACGTGGGAAGAGTTCAGGCTTCCAGAGTGGAGAGGGCAGGAGATTATGTATGCTTCCTGCTTCTCGGCAGAGATACCACGTCTATCGAGCAGGAGTATGGAAATGGTGAAAAGGATCCTACCGAGGCAATTATCAGCAGCTGTCAGGAAGTAAACGACAAGGTGCTTGAGATTATCGGCGGACAGGCGAAGTAAACGGAGTAAATTATTGATATGGTATTCAGCAGCGTATTCTTTCTATTTCGCTTTTTGCCAATATTTTTCATTTGTTATTTTGTGCTTCCGAAGAGGATGAGAAATCTCATCCTCTTCTTGGGAAGCCTTATTTTTTATGCATGGGGTGAGCCGGTATATGTTTTGCTGATGCTGTTTTCCACCCTGGTGGATTATGTCAACGGCAGAATGATAGAACGCTTCCGCGGAAGAAGGGCTGCAAAGTTTTTTTTGATTGCTTCGGTTGTGATAAACCTGTTTGTCCTTGGCTTTTTTAAATATGCGGATTTTCTGGTACAGACCCTTAACACTGTGACCGGAATGAACGTCCCGCTTCTGGAGCTTCCGCTGCCCATTGGTATCTCCTTTTATACCTTTCAGACTATGTCTTATACCATTGATGTATATCGTGGGGAGGCGAAGGTGCAGAGGAATCTGTTGGATTTCGGCGTGTTTGTAACCATGTTCCCACAGCTGATAGCCGGACCTATTGTAAAATACAGGGATGTGGAGGAACGACTGCACAACCGTACTGTAAACCTGGAGTCGGTGAGCCGGGGGATGCAGCGGTTTTGCATCGGTTTGGCGAAGAAGGTTCTTCTGGCCAACAACATCGGCGAATTGTGGTCAAAAATATCAGCCATGGATTTTGCCGGAATCAGTGCACTGACGGCATGGCTGGGTATTACAGCCTTTGCATTCCAGATTTATTTTGACTTTTCCGGTTATTCGGATATGGCAATCGGCCTTGGTGAAATACTGGGCTTTTGTTTTCCGGAAAACTTCAATTATCCGTATATTTCCGCCTCCGTTACGGAATTTTGGAGAAGGTGGCATATTTCCCTGGGCAGTTGGTTCAGAGAGTATGTCTACATTCCCCTGGGCGGCAACCGTAAAGGCCTGCCGAGACAGCTGCTGAATATTCTGATTGTATGGATGCTGACGGGAATCTGGCACGGAGCCGGCTGGAATTTCCTGCTTTGGGGAATCTGGTTTGCCTTTTTCCTGGCGCTGGAGAAGCTCTTTCTGGGCAAGGCGCTGGCAAAGGCCGGCAGGGCAGTGGGTATCCTCTACGATACTCTGGTGGTTCTCGTGGGCTGGGTGTTTTTTTCATTGGAGACACCGGGACAAATCCTCGGCTATCTTGGTGCCATGCTGGGAAAGGGTGGTCTGGCAGACAGGCAGGGTCTTTTTCTGGGAAGGGAATATCTGGTTCTCCTGTTGATAGCAGCTGTGGCAGCTACTCCTCTGGCGGGTGGTTTGGCGGGGCGGCTGAAGGCTTCGAAGTCGGCTGGCGGCAAGATGCTTTGTTGCCTTGGCGAAAAAATTCTTCCGGTGTCGCTGCTTCTTTTGTCCATCGCAGGGATTGTGGATGCGTCCTATAATCCGTTTCTGTATTTCAGGTTTTAAGGAGGTGCGCGATGAAGAGTGACAAGATAAATGCATTTATTACTGTTCTGATTATCTCGTCTGTTATCTTGTTTTTTGCAGTGGCGGATCTTTTTGGAGAGGACAGAACTTTTTCGGAGACGGAGAACAGGCTGCTGGCAAAGAAACCGGTATTTTCTGCAGAGAGCCTGTTCAAAGGAGAATACACAAGGGATTATGAAACCTATGTCACGGATCAGTTTGTGGGCAGGGATAAATGGATTGCCGTCAAGACAGGTCTGGACATTATCCTGCAAAAAAAGGAAATCGGCGGAGTCTATCTGGGTTCTGACGGATATCTGATGGAGCAGCATCTGCCTCAGGCATATTCGGCGGAATTGGTTGAAAAACGGATAGGCCTTTTGAAAAAGCTTGTGGATAAATACGATGCAAAAGTGATGCTGGTACCTACGGCGGATAATATTCTTTCGGAGAAGCTTCCTGCTTTTTCGCTTTATTTTGACCAGAAGGCTTTTCTGGAACAGGTGGAGAGTGAGATAGGGCAGGAGAATTATATTGATGTGTATTCGGTTCTAAATGAGCATCGGGAAGAGGAAATCTATTATCATACCGACCATCACTGGACCAGTCTGGGCGCCCTTTACGGTTACGAGGCCTGGGCCAGGGCCATGGGAGAGGAAGCATATCCCTACGGGGAAATGTCGGTAGTGACCCGGGATTTTCTGGGAACACTGCAGTCAAAGCTTAATATACCCTGGAAAAGCGACAGTATATGTTATTTTGAAGAGACCTCCCGATGGCCGGTGAGCATTGTCTATGATATGGAGAAGGAATCCGAGACCTTGTACGAAGAAAAATATTTGTCTACAAAAAATAAGTACGGTTTTTTTCTTGACGATAATCATGCGCTGATGGAGATTACGACGGGCAACAATACAGGCAGGACCCTGTTTGTCATCAAGGATTCTTATGCAAACTGTTTTGTGCCGCTATTGCTGTCTCATTATGACAAAATCTGTGTCTTGGACTTAAGATACTACAACGGCAGACTCAGATGGCTCATGAATCAGTACGGAAAGCCCGGTGAAATGGACGTTCTGGTGCTTTATAACTGTATTCATTTCCTGGAGGAATTTCAATATATGGAATAAGGAGGCGGGGGATAAACGGATGAAAACTGTGGTTTTTGATATGGATGGTGTTTTGTTTGATAGTGAGAGGCTCTGTCAGGATAGCTGGCTGGTCGTGGCGAAGGAGAGCGGACTGCCCGGAATGGAAGAAATTTTTCCGCGGTGTATCGGCTTGAATGCAAATGACAGCAGACAGGTTGTACTGGATGCCTACGGACAGGATTTTGATTATGAGGGCTTCCGGCAGAGGGCATCGGTGTGGTTCTGGGAGTTTATTGAAAAAAATGGTCTCCCGGTGAAAACCGGTGTCAGGGAGCTTTTAAACTGGCTGAGGGATCATAAGTGGACGGTGGGACTGGCCTCGTCCACAAGACGCTCCTCTGTGGAGAAATGCCTGGAGAGTGCAGGAATTACGGAATATTTTCAGGAGATAATCACGGGAGATATGGTGGAGCATTCCAAACCTTTGCCGGATATTTATCTTTTGGCCTGTAGAAAATTAGGCAAAAAGCCCGAAGAAAGCTATGCCATCGAGGATTCCCCCAATGGTATCCGTTCTGCTCATGCGGCTGGAATGCATCCCCTGATGGTGCCGGATATGATTGCACCTGATGAGGAGATGAGAAATCTAAGTGAGAGAGTTTTTGAAAATCTATATGAGATTATCGGGTACTTTAGTGGTGTCTGAGCTGACAGCAAGTGAAACTGCGCATTGCAGGAAGTAACCGGAGGAGGGAAAGGAATTTATGGCTGATTTGGGAATACCGAAAAATACAATAGAGGTACTGCAGAAATATAATTTTAATTTTCAAAAAAAGTTTGGGCAGAATTTTTTGATTGATACGTCAGTTCTTGACAGGATTGTGACTGCCGCAGAGATTACACCGGAGGATTGTGTGCTGGAAATCGGCCCCGGAATCGGTACCATGACCCAGCGCCTGGCGGCAAAGGCAAGAGAGGTTGTGGCGGTGGAAATTGACAAGAATCTGATTCCTATTCTGGAGGACACACTCTCAGATTATGAAAATGTCACGGTTATCAATGAGGATATCTTAAAAGTAGATATCAACAAAATTGTGCAGGAGAGAAACGGGGGTAAACCTGTCAAGGTGGTGGCAAATCTGCCCTATTACATAACAACCCCCATTATTATGGAACTGTTTGAGAGCCATGTACCTCTGAAAAGTATTACGGTTATGGTTCAGAAGGAGGTTGCGGACCGCATGCAGGTCGGCCCCGGCACCAAGGATTACGGGGCTCTTTCTCTGGCAGTCCAGTATTATGCAAAGCCGGAGATTGTGGCAAATGTGCCGCCCAACTGCTTTATTCCCAGGCCGGGTGTTGGAAGTGCAGTGATTCACCTGTCAAGGCATGAAGTACCGCCGGTCAGGGTGGCAGATGAGAAAAAAATGTTTGCCCTGATCAGAGCCTCCTTTAATCAGCGGCGAAAGACACTGGTGAACAGTCTGAACAATGCCCCCTCGCTGGGATGGTCTAAAGAGCGGATTGCTGAGGTTTTAGAGGAGATGCAGCTGCCTCCCGCAGTCAGAGGCGAGGCACTTACGTTACAACAGTTTGCAGAGCTCTCCGACAGATTGTGAGAAGGGAAGTCTATATTTGGAAACGGAGGAAAAAAATACAGGATATAAACACTATATCTTGTATTTTTTTTGGCTTTTTCTCTTGATATATGTACAACTCCTATGATAAACTTATATATAGTATTAGGGAATTTTTACGCATTTTGCTTTAAAAGGGCGGAGGTTTTACTTTGGATAAGTATGAATATAGAATAAAAGCGGATGAAATTAAGGAGCTGATTGCAAGGAAAGAGTATGCAGAGGCAGCAGAAATAGCGGACACCATTGACTGGAACAGGGTGAAAAGCGTTATGATGCTCTGTATGATCAGTGATTTGTATAAGATGAACAGACGGTACGAGGATGCGGAGAATCTGCTGCTCATGGCAGATGAAAGGCGCCCGGGAGGAAAGACAATCTGTTATTCCCTCTGTGAACTCAGCATAAAGATGGGGAAATTTGTACAGGCCTACAATTATTACAAGGAATTTCTAAGCATAGCCCCCCAGGATCCGGGCTGTTATGTTTTGCAGTACAAGCTGTATGAAGCTCAGGAAGTAAGTCTTGAAGAGCGTATCAGTGTATTGGAGGAATTGAAAAAAAGAGATTACAGGGAAAAATGGGCATACGAGCTGGCGTACCTGTATCACAGAGTGGGTCTCGCCACCCGCTGTGTGGAGGAGTGTGACGAGATGATTCTCTGGTTCGGTGACGGAAAGTACGTCATAAAAGCCATGGAATTAAAGATGCTGCATGAGCCCCTGACTGAGGCGCAGCAGGAAAAATATGACCACAGATTTGATGGTCTCCAGGCGGTGCCGGAGGGGGAAACAGAGAATTTTACAGGAGAAATCAAGGTTCCCGAGACAGGGAATGATTCTGAGGAGTACACGGATGAGACCGGAGCAATAGCGGTGAACGAAAATCCGGCAGCGCAGGAGGAGCTGGATATTCGCGTTAAGACCATGGATATGAGCCGTTATAATACCATGAATTTACAGGCAGAATTGGCTGCAGGGCTGAGGGAAGTGCTTTCCGATGAGCAGAAGCAGTCCGATGAAGTCACCCGCTCTATCATGGCGCCGATGTTGGATACAGACCCGACGGAGCAGGGGGAGATGAACCGGGAGGAGCAGGCAGATATGCCGGTTCCCGAAGGAATGGCAGAGATTACGCCCATGAGAGAAGGAGATGATATTGCTGCAGATACGGACGAGACTGCGGAGCCGGATGGAGCAGCGGCAGAATCGGAAATGACGGTAGAGCCGGAGGCAGACTCAGAGCCGGAAATGACAGTCGAGCCGGAGGCAGATTCGGAGCCTGAAGTGACTGCGGAGCCGGCTATTGCCGCAGATACAGACGAGACCGCGGAGCCGGATGTGGCAGCGGCAGAATCGGAGATAGCAGTAGAACCGGAAAGGACGGTAGAGCCGGAAAGGACGGTAGAGCCGGAGATAGCAGCAGAACCGGAAACGACTGTAGAATCGAAAGCAGACCCGGAGCCGGATGCAACTGCTGTCACCGTTATGGAGGAAATGCGCCGCAAGCTGGACAGTGTTGAGGAACATGCCATGACGGCACAGCCTCCGGAGCAGATGGCAAAGGTATTGTCCCAGGAAGCTGACGGGCAGATTCGCCTGGTTATGCCGGAGAAGGATCCCGTTGAAAAGCAGATTACCGGTCAGATGAACATTCAGGATATTTTGAATGAATGGGAGAGGCTCAAGAAGGAGAATGAAGAGAGGCGCAAGGAGGAAGTACGGAGACATGTTTTGCAGCATACCGGTGATATGTTCACCGAGTTTGAGGCATCCGTAAGGGACGGGCTGCTGGAGCAGATAGAGAGCGGAAGAGTGAAGCTGGACACTCTTGACCAGACCACCAAGGATCTGCTGAACTCTGGGGATACTGAGGAATTGCAGGAGGAAATCTGGGTAACAGACGCCGAGGCGGAGCCCGTTGAAGCAGAAGAGGCAGCCAAGGAAGCCGAGGCGGAGCCCGTTAAAGCAGAAGAGGCAGCCAAGG
>JBJENR010000051.1:0-22368 GCA_051880315.1 Acetatifactor sp. | reverse complement strand
GAGGCAGCCAAGGAAGCCGAGGCGGAGCCCGTTAAAGCAGAAGAGGCAGCCAAGGGCGCCGAGGCGGAGCCCGTTAAAGCAGAAGAGGCAGCCAAGGAAGCCGAGGCGGAGCCCGTTGAAGCAGAAGAGGCAACCAAGGACGCTGAAGTGGAGTCCATCGAAGGAGAAGAGACGACAGCGGAGCCTGTTGTGACAGAAGAAATTCCGGCGGAAGAGGCTCAGGAATCCGATTACGGCGAAGTGGAAGAACTGGAAGAGATTGAGGAAATTGAAGAGATAGAGAAAACAGAGGAAGCAGAAGAAGCAGAGGAAGATAAAACTTCAGACAGGGCAGAGATGGAAGCCGGAAGAACTGCAGTTAGGGCAGTATCCCGCTCTGAACAGGAGCGGTCTAGGGTGAGGGCATTGAGCAAGGAAGAGGAGGAGCTGTTTGAGCCCTTTATTCAGAGCAGATCCGGTCGTGAAAGACTTGTGAAAGCCGTGGATAACATCAGTCTGGCTGCCTACACCGGTAACATTATCATTACGGGCGATGAGGGCATGGATACCCTCACTCTGGCTCAGAATATGATTCGTGACGTTCAGCTGACAGACAGCAATTTTTCGGGTAAGGTGGCAAAAATTTCCGGCAAGGGGCTTAACACAAAGAATGTTGGGGAGATTCTGGAAAAGCTCAAAAGTGGTGCACTGATTATTATGAAGGCTTCCGATATGCAGGATGCCACCATAGAATCGTTGCATAAGGCGCTACAGCAGGAAAACTTCGGTATTGTAATTGTGCTGGAGGGCACAAGGAAAGCGATGGAAAAGCTGCTTAAGGCACATCCAAAGCTTGGGGAAAGCTTTACAGCCCGCCTCAATGTTGAAGCCATGAGCAATGATTCCCTGGTTGCATACGGAAGAAAATATGCAAGAGAGCAGGAGTATGCCATAGATGATTTCGGTGTGCTTGCGCTACACACCAGAATTGAGGAACTGCAGACGATTGATCACGCGGTGACAACCATGGAGGTTAAGGAGATTATTGACGAGGCAATCCGTCATGCAAACAGGAAAAATCTGAAGCACTTCTTAGATATTCTGGTTGCAAAGAGATACGATGAAGAGGATATGATTATTCTGACTGAGAAAGATTTTGTATAAGATGGGGGAATACGAATGGCTGAAAATACACAAAGGGTATTTATTTCAGAGGATGATCAGTACCTGTTTTCTCAGGGAACGCACTATGACATTTATCGGAAGCTGGGTGCACATCCCTCTGTGGAAAAAAGGGTAAAGGGAATTCATTTTGGTGTATGGGCACCAAATGCAGAGAGAGTGTGTGTCATCGGCAGCTTTAATAATTGGAATGAGAAATCTCATCCCATGAAAAAGCTGGGGCCGGTTGGTATCTGGGAGCTGTTTGTTCCGGAAGCATCCATAGGAGATATGTATAAATTTCTGATTTATACCAGGAAGGGTGACAAGCTTTATAAGGCGGATCCCTTTGCAAATCAGGCAGAGTACAGACCGGGAACTGCTTCCGTGGTAGCGGATATGACCGGCTTTCCGTGGACGGATCAGAAATGGATGGAGCAGCGCGACAAAAAAGATATCTACAGTGCGCCCATGTCGATTTATGAGTGTCATATCGGCTCCTTTATGAAGCATCCCGACGGTACGGAGGAAGGCTTTTACAATTATCGTGAGTTTGCTGACCGAATTGTGAAATATTTGAAGGAAATGAAGTATACCCACATTGAATTGATGGGAATTGCCGAGCATCCCTATGACGGTTCCTGGGGGTATCAGGTAACGGGATATTATGCTCCTACCTCAAGATACGGTACACCAAAGGATTTTATGTATCTGATAAATAAGCTGCACAAGGCCGGTGTGGGAGTGATTTTGGATTGGGTTCCGGCTCATTTTGCAACGGATGCCCATGGACTGGCAAGGTTTGACGGAGAGTGCATTTTTGAGCATCCGGATCCTCGTCTGGGAGAACATCCCGACTGGGGAACCAAGATTTTTAACTATGGAAAATCAGAAGTGAAGAATTTCCTTATCGCCAATGTCCTGTTTTGGCTTCGGGAATTCCATGTGGACGGAATCCGTGTGGATGCAGTGGCTTCCATGCTGTATCTGGACTACGGTAAGAAAGACGGGCAGTGGGTGGCCAACAAATATGGCGGAAATGAAAACCTTGAGGCAATCGAATTTTTCAAGCATTTGAATTCTGTTGTCCGGGGCAGTTATCCGGGATTTCTGACGATTGCGGAAGAATCTACGGCGTGGCCCAAGGTTACGGGTGAGATTGGCGGGGATGCCCTTGGCTTTTCCTACAAATGGAACATGGGGTGGATGCATGACTTTTGCGAATATATGAAGCTTGATCCTTATTTCCGAAAGGGCGACCATTACGGCATGACCTTTGCGATGAGTTATAATGAGAGTGAGAAATATATACTGCCTCTTTCTCACGATGAGATGGTACACCTGAAATGCTCTATGGTCAATAAAATGCCGGGCTACATGGTAGATAAGTATGCGAATCTCCGCACAGGCTACACCTATATGTTTGGTCATTCCGGCAAGAAGCTCCTGTTTATGGGTCAGGATTTCGGACAGGAGAGAGAATGGAGTGAGGCCAGGGAGCTTGACTGGTTCCTCCTGGGAGAAAAGAACAATCGCGGTATTCATGAGTATGTGAAGGAATTGCTGGCGCTCTACAGAAAATATCCGGCTTTTTACGAACAGGATCACAGTTGGGCGGGATTTGAGTGGATGAATGCCGATGATAAGGATAACAGTGTCTATTCCTTTGTGAGAAAATCTTCTACCGGCAGAAACAGCCTTTTGTTTGTGCTGAACATGACACCGGTTAAGAGAGAGGGCTATCGGGTGGCCTTGCCCAAATGTAAGAAATACAGGCTGCTCCTCAACAGCGATGAGGAGAGGTTCGGCGGTTGGGGGAATGGGCTTCCCGAGGAATTCACCGCCGAGAAGCTTCCCTTTCACTATCACAAGTATTCTGCTACATTGGATTTGCCGCCTTACGGATCGGCAATTTACGTTTTCTGAATGCGGTAGGGTAAAGGAAACGTTCAGTTTTACCGAAATAAAGGGTAAGTGCAGCTATGGCACTTACCCTTAGTTTTTTTGAAATAGAACCACCGGAACAGGTACAGGAGAGAATAAGTGAAAATATCCATATATCAGCAGAATATAGCAGAAACAGAGAATAAGCAATCGCTTCAACGGGTAAATGGGGAGAAAAAGAAAAATGAAACCGCTGTGGCAGCAGCCGGTTTTTATGCGGCGGGAGAGGGCTGGGAGAGCCTTACCGGCAGCACTTTAGAAAAAGGCAGGAGCCTGATTGAGCTTCAGGAGGAAGCGGGACACACGAATGCTGCGGTGCGTCAGGATTACATGACGGTTCTGTCCAATACCATGTCTGAGGAAGACTATGCAAGGATGCAGGAGGAAGGCTTTGATTTCGGCAGTATGAACCCGGAAGAAGCGGTGACAATTGTAGATAAAATAAAAGCGGAGCTGGTGCGTTCCGGCAAAAGTGTTGCAGGCTATACCGATGACCTGGACGTGGAGACACTGTCTGCAATTCTGGGCAGTGAGATTCTGGCAAATGCGCTGACAGAGAGCTTTGCCTCCGCAGATATCCCTATGAACAGGGAAAATCTGGAGAGAACAGCTGCGGCCTGGGCCATGGCCAGGGAGTTGAAGCCTGTGGATGACGGTACTGTGTATTATCTGCTGGACAATGAGCTGGATCCGGAGATATGGAATTTGTATCTGGCGCAGAACAGCGGAGCCTCGTCAAAGAGCGGAAATACACCGGATTTTGCGGCTGAAGACATCCGGGGCTATTATTCGAGAAATGCGAAGCCCACAGAGTTATCGGAGCTGGCAGGACAGATAGACAGGGTTCTGGAACAGTCCGGGAGGCTTCCAGATGAAACAAACCGGAGAGAAGCAGCCCGGCTGCTGGAGCAGGGACTTCCCCTGACAGCAGCAAATCTGGATCGAATGGAGCAATTGCAGGATTTGGAGGTTCCGGTTACTCCTGAGGACTTCAGCCGTGGGGTGGCAAGTGCGATTGCAGAGGGGAAGAATCCCGTTCACGCATCTCTTGGCGGGCATAACGAAAGCATTTATGAGAAGGCAGTGCGTCTTGAGAAATATTATCAGAGCGAGGAGCCATGGGAGGCCGCTGTTGGAAATCTTAGCGCCAGAAGACAGCTGGAGGAGATTCGTCTCCGCATGACGGCTGAGGTCAATGTGAAGCTTTTAAAAAGTGGCTTTTCTATTGAAACGGCACAAATGGAACAGCTGATAGAGGCGCTCCGAAAAGCGGAGCAGGAGCTTGCTGAACAATATTTTCCGGGAGATGTGAATGCCAGTGAGAAATATCAAAGCCTTGTACATACGGAGGAAGTCCTTCGGGAATTGCCTTCTCTTCCGGCGCAGATACTGGGGGAATTCTCTGCAGGACATAGGGAACTGTCGGTGCCGCAGACAGAGCAGGACACAAGCAGTGCCGTCTCCCTGCAGGATTTTTACAACCAGGGAAAGCAGCTTAAGGAGGCATATGAGAAGGCTGGAAAACGTTACGAGGAGCTGATGACAGCTCCCAGAAAAGATATGGGAGACAGCATCAAAAAGGCGTTTGCAAATGTGGATGATATCCTGTCCGATATGGGTCGTGAGCTGACGGAAGAGAATCGTCGCGGAGTGAGAATCCTTGGGTATAATCGCATGGAGCTGACAGAGGAAAATCTGGACCGTGTGACGGAGGCTGACAGACAGGTACGCCTGGTGGTGGAAAGGATGACACCTGCTGTAACCTTGAAAATGATTCGCGACGGAATCAATCCTTTGGAAAAAAGCTTTCAGGAGCTGGGGGAATACTTTGATTCCTTTCCTGCCGAGTACAGAGAAGAGGCGGAAAGCTTCAGCCGTTTCCTTTACGGATTGGAGCGCAATCAGGAGATAACGCCGGAGGAAAGAGAGAGCTATATCGGTATTTATCGCATGGTTCGCCAGTTGGAAAAGGGCGACAGTGCTGCGGTTGGTGCAGTTGTGAATACCCAGGCAGAGCTGCATTTTGCAAATCTGCTCAGTGCATTGCGCTCCGGCAGGGTAAGGAGCTTTGACGCAAAGGTGGATGCCTCCTTTGGAACCCTGGATAAGCTGTTAAGGCAGGGCGAAAGTATTTCAGAACAAATTGGAAAAGCCTTTACAGAAGCAGTGGACAGGATTCTGACAGAAGTGTCATATACGGAAGAGGCTGGGGCGGGTTATCGCATGGAGCAGTTGGAGCAATACCGCGACGCAGCTACAGCAGCGGACGCAGAGTGCATTGCCATGCTTCAAAAAGGCGAAATGTCAGCTTCCGCAGAAAATCTTATGGGAGCGGTGGCGTTACTGCATGATGTGAAGAATCCTTTTGCTGCAGGCCGTGAAGAAAAGAGAGGCGGAAAGCTCTGGGAACAATTGGAAAATCCGGAGAATTTTGAAAAAGAATATAAGGAGCTTCTGGAGCTGACCGGCGGGGAGGTGGAGGAAGCGACTACAGAGGAAGCCCAAACCGTTTTGGATGTCAGAGGTCTGCAGTTGGCACATAAACAGCTGACCATTGCCGGCAGGCTTTCCGATAGGGAGGAATTCTTCCTGCCAATGTATATGGGGGACAGGCTGGCCAAGGTACATCTTGTGGTTAAGCGGGGAGAAAACCGGGCCGGCACCGTGGAGATTCAGATAAAGACCGGCGCCGAGAGAGGATTAAAGGCGTGTTTTGGTTTTGAAAATGGCAGGCTGAGGGGAATTTTAAGCACAGATAGTTCCGGGGAGGTTATGAAAACCGAGAGAATAGCCGATAACTTTACTAAGGAAGCCGGTACAAACTGGACGATGGGCGAGATTGATGTGACAACAGGTGATATCGGAGAGGGAGTATTCGGAGCGGGCATGGATGCCGAAACGGAAAAAGTGGAATTATATCGTGTGGCAAAGGTATTTTTGTCAGCCGTACAGGAAGAAGAGGTATCATATGAGGATTAATTACAATGTGTCCGCAATGCTTTCCAATAATGCATTGGCAAATAATGACAGTCTGTTGGCCCAGTCCCTGGAGAGATTGTCCTCGGGGCTCAAAATCAATCATGCGAAGGACGGCCCGGCAGGGCTTGCCATGGCTAAGAGGATGAACGCGCAGATAGAGGGACTTTCTGTTGCCAGCCAGAATGCCAGCGACGGAATTTCGGTGATTGAGATAGCGGACGGTGCCATGTCGGAGGTCAGCGATATGCTGCAGCGCATGAATGAGCTTGCCATTAAGAGTGCCAACGGTGTCCTTTCGGACAGCGACAGGGCGACCATTCAGGATGAAGTGGATCAGCTGAAGGAAGAGATAGAGCGTGTTTCCGAGACTACGGAGTTTAACGGACAGAAGATTTTGAACGGAGAATTCAGTTTAAAGGGCTATGTGCTCAGTGATCCCGCCGATCCTCAGCTGGATATCAAGGTGAGCAGCTATTCCAAGGATGTTCCCGTGAAAATGTATACCATTGACAGCCTTACCATAGATAAGGAATATGTGGATGGCAGGGAGACGGGAGAGTACCTGGCAACCGTCAGTCTGGGGGCGGGTTTTCCTGATGGTGCGAAGGCAGAGATGGACGGAAAGCTCCTTACCATCAAGGGCGCAAACAGCTTTGAGATGACTCTGGACCTCACGTCAGTTGATTATACTGCCCTGCCGGCGACCTACGACAATTTTAAGATCGATGTAACCGGAATGGGTGCCATGAAGCTTCAGATTGGTGCAAACGAGGATCAGTATCTTGCAGTGGAAATCCCCAAGGTATCCTTGAGAGAGATGGGGATAGAGGATATCGATGTATCTACCAAGGATGGTGCATTGAATGCCATAGATTGCATTGACAAGGCAGTCAAATATGTGGCAGATGTCAGAGGTATGCTCGGTGCATATCAGAACAGACTTGAGTCTACAACACGCAGTCTGGATGTTACCTCCCAGAATATGACAGCTGCTTATTCCAGAATTATGGATGTGGATATGGCGGAAGAGATGACAAACTATACTACCTACCAGGTGCTTACACAGGCAGGTACCTCTATGCTGGCCCAGGCAAACGAGCGTCCCTCCCAGGTTCTGCAGCTTTTGCAATAAGCGGGAGATAATGGACGGTAATGAAAGGTAAGCTGCAGTGCGGAGGTAAAGATGACAAGAGAACGAAAACAGGAATTTACCTTGAGAATATCCCAGGCAAACCCTACGGAAATGGTTTCCATATTATATGAAATGCTGGTATGTTATGTACAGGATGGAAAGACAGCGCTGGAGAACGGAGAAACAGGCTGTTTTAAGGAGTCCATGAGAAAGGCAAAGGGCTGTCTTGGCGAGCTGATGAATTCTCTGGATATGAGATACGAACCGGCTCCCGCGCTGTTGAGCCTGTGCGGTTATTGTGTCAGAAGGCTGACAGCCGCAGAGCTGCGAAAAAACCGGGAGCCTTTAGAAGAGGTGGAAGGAATTGCAAAAAGGCTGGGGGAGGCCTTTGGTCAGATTTCCGCACAAAATAAAGCCGGCTCTGTCATGAACAATTCCCAGACGGTATATGCCGGACTTACCTACGGCAGAAATACCTTAACCGAAAACATGGCTGACCAGGGAGCGAATCGTGGAATGTATGCATAGCTTCTTTTCCGGAGCTTTGGGCTCTGCGGCAGCCAGCTGCGTAAGGTGCTTGTATCTTTTTTGCAGGGAATTAATTTCATAAATATAGCTGTCGATTAAATCTGTCTCGATGGCATTGTCAAAACCCGTATAGGCGTTATCCAGCGCACGACGGGTTTTTTCTATGGCTTCCTGTAGAGATGTCATGGTCAAATCTTCCTCTACATTTTGCAGTGTATCGGTCCTCTGGCTAAAATACATTTTCATGGTAAATAATTCCTTTCCGCATTGTTGTTTAAAGTATAGCCCCATAATTTGTAAAATATTCCGTTCTATACGAAAAGGTTCAAGCCCTATGTATATTTGTCAAAGTCCTGTAATAGGATGTATAAAAAGGATTTGGAGAGCTCATGGCAGAAAAAGTCCTGACCTTTCTTATGCGGATTATTTGCGGTACGATTGCTATTTATTTTATCAATTTACTTCTCACCGGCATGGGCATTGTCTCTGTGGTAGGTATTAATCCGGTTACTGTTTTGACATCCGGAATCCTTGGTATTCCTGGGATAGCATTACTTTATGGCATCGGAATGTATTATTTTTTGTAGATTTTTGACAAAATATATTTTTTTTAGGAATGGGTCTTGCAATTGGGAAAATGCAGAGTTATAATGCGATTACACATTATCGCAGAAACGATTCTAAATAATTCATCAGTTTCAAAGGACAGGTATCGTCCGGAAATCAAGGGTTAAGAGGATAGGCTTTCACTACAAAAATAATATAAAGGAGATGTTAACGTGGCAGTTCTATGTCTGTTTACGACGGCTGCCTGTGTGTTTGACTATTGCAGAAGGCGGATTCCCAATCTGCTTCTGGCAGCAATGGCGGTAACAGGCATTTTATTCAGGTGGCGACAACAGGGGATATCCGGTATTCCGTTGTACATGTTCCAGATCTGTGTTCTCATAGCAATTCTATATCCCCTCTTTCGAATCGGGGCACTGGGGGCCGGGGATGTGAAGCTGTTTGGTGTGGCGGCAGGGTATCTGCCCTTTCGGAAAATCTTTCTTTTCTCATTTATTTCTATGCTGATTGCAGCAAATATTTCATTGATTAAGTTGATTTATAGCAGGCAGTTGAGGAAAAGGATATTTCTTTTTCTGAAGTATGTGAAAACGGTGGCCGGGAAGGGAGCGCTGCTGCCTTACCCGTCGGAAAAGAATGGGACAGATAAAATCTGTCTGTCAGGTCCGGTGCTGCTCTGTCTGATTTTATATCTGGGAGGTGTCTGGTGAAGGAAGCAAAAAAAATACTGGTAATCTGTGATGCGGAAGAGGAATATGCACAGCTGTTTACGAATTTCCTGAAAAAACATAAGGAGCTTCCCTGGGAAGTACACACCTATACAAGCGTAGGCCAACTGCTTCAGAAGGAAAAGGAGGAGCTTGAGCTTCTGGCGGTTGCGGAATCGACCTATTGCGAAGAATTGCGGATATTGAGTCCCGCCAGGCTTGTGGTGTTGAATGAAAGTGGAATATTGCGGTGGGAAAATCTGCTTTATGTGGACAAGTATCAGCCGGCAGAAGAGGTGTTGAGATTCCTGCTTCAGGTGTATGCAGAAATAGCGGATTCCAACTTACCGCGACTTCGAAAAAGTCATAATACCGTATTTATGGGGATTTATTCTCCTGTACACAGGAACCTGCAGACCTCCTTTGCCCTGACACTGGCCAGATTGCTGGCAGAAAAGCATGCTACCCTCTATATCAATTTTGAATACTGTGCCGGTATCGGAGAGCTTCTCCCCGATATGCAAACAATGGATTTGGCTGATTTGTTGTATTTTCTTAATGCGGAAAAGGATAAATTCAGAATCCGGATGCAGAGCATCTGCAGAAAGGTCGGTCCTTTGGATTATGTGCCTCCCATGAAGTCCGGGCAGAACCTTCTCACCATCAGAACGTCGGAATGGCTTGAACTGCTCCAAAAAATTGAAGAAATGGGAGAGCATGAATACGTCGTTCTGGATTTGAGTGAAAGCATTCAGGGGCTTCATGAGATTTTGAGGCTGTGTAAAAGGGTTTTTACTCTGAAGGCAGAGGACAGAGTGGCAAAAAGCAAGCTGTTGCAGTATGAGCAGCTGCTTGCCATGGAGGCTTATGATGATGTGGCAGAAAAGACCAGAAGACTGGAACCTCCTCATATCTATAGGATGCCGGAGGGGATGGAACAGCTTACCAGAGGGGAGCTTGCCGCATGGGTCAATAAGATTTTGGAGGAAGAATAGGGATGGAATATGGGGAACTTAAGAAACAGCTTCGTCTTCAGGTGCAGGAGCGAATGGATTATTTAAAGGATATGACGGATGGGGAAGTGGAGGATGTCATCGACGAGGTGATTATGCAGCAGGGCAACCTGTCAGTCTGGTCGGTGGAGCTGCGCCGGAAACTTAAAAAGGAATTGTTTGATTCCCTGCGCAGGCTGGATATTCTTCAGATTTTTGTGGAGGACAGCTCTGTGACGGAAATTATGATTAACGGGACGGAGCACATTTTTGTGGAGCGGGACGGACGGCTTCAGGAGCTGGATGTGGGATTTGATTCGGTGGAAAAGCTTCAGGATGTGATTCAACAGATTGTTGCAGGATGCAATCGTGTGGTAAATGAGTCTTCCCCTATTGTAGACGCCAGGCTTCCCGATGGCTCCAGGGTGAATATAGTGATGAACCCGGTGGCATTGAACGGCCCCATCGTCACAATTCGTCGTTTCCCCGAGAACCCCATCACTATGGATCTTCTGGTCAGAAGTCATTCGATATCCATGGAGGCTGCTGAGTTTTTAAAAAAGCTGGTGAAGGCAGGTTACAATATTTTCATCAGCGGCGGAACAGGCAGCGGAAAAACCACCTTTCTCAATGCATTATCACAATTCATCCCTCCGGATGAGAGGGTCATTACCATTGAGGACAGTGCAGAGCTACAGCTTCTGGGTCTGCGCAATCTTGTGAGGCTGGAGACCAGGAACAGCAACGTGGAAGGGTGTAAGGAGATTACCATCCGGGACCTTATTCGTTCTGCGCTCAGAATGAGACCCACGAGGATTATCGTCGGCGAGGTCAGGGGAGTGGAAGCAATTGATATGCTGCAATGTATGAATACGGGGCACGATGGAAGTATGTCTACAGGACACGCAAACAGCGGAAGAGATATGCTGGCCCGCTTGGAAAATATGGTGCTGATGGGAATGGAGCTTCCGCTGACGGCCGTGAGACAGCAGATTGCCTCGGGAATTGATGTCATAGTGCATCTGGGGAGAATTCGGGACAAGACCAGAAAGGTTATGGAAATCTCTGAAGTGACAGGCTGTGAAAATGGGGAAATAAAGTTGAATCTGCTTTATGTTTTTGAAGAGACTGGGGAGGACAGGGAAGGGCATGTTATCGGTTCACTTAAGGAAAAGGGATGCCTGCTTCGGCAAAGCAAGCTTAAAGCGGCGGGATTATCATAGCTATCAGTGGAAAAAAGGGGAGTGTGCATCAGCGATGATTGTATCTGCAAGTGTCACAGGAATCCTTGCCTATTTTTTTTACAGGAGTTTTTGGGCTGTACTTCCGCTTTCCTTTACAGGTGTCTTCTTCTTCCGACGACTCAGAAGCGATAAAGGTAGAAAGGAAAGGGAAGAACTGACAGCGCAATTCAGGGAATGTATTCTGGCGGTTACCGTACTGATACAGGCTGGCTATTCTGTGGAAAATGCTTTTGTGGAATGTTATCAGGACATGGAACTGATGTATGGTGCGGAGTCTGTCATTTGTAAGGAGCTTAGATTAATTCGAAGAGGGCTGCACATCAATATTTCATTGGAGGAACTGTTGGCGGATCTTGGGGAGAGAAGTAACTGTCGGGAAATAGTTCAATTTGCGGAAGTATTTGACATTGCAAAAAGAAACGGGGGGAATCTCCCCGAAATCATAAGCTGTTCTGCCGCCCTGATAGGCAGCAGGATTGATACCGGAAGAGAGATAAATGTTCTTCTGGGAGGCAGAAAAATGGAGCTTGCTGTGATGAAGCTAATGCCCTTTGCCATAATCCTTTATCTGGAGATTTCAAGTAACGGATATTTTGACAGTCTGTATCACAATCTCAAGGGGAATCTTATTATGACGGCCTGTCTGGTGGTGTATTTGGGCGCATTTGTAATGGGGGATTTGGTTTTAAAGAAGATATCTGATAATTTTAAGTGAGGTCAGGGTATGAAAAAATTTGTGAAATTTCTTTATCGGAGAGGAATTGCGCTGGGGTTTCCCATATTTCACAGTGTGTCTGTAGATGCTGATCTGGCGGGGCTGCATTCAGGCTCCTGCGTTGAGGAAATCAGAGAAGCGTATTATATTAAGAAGATTTACACAGTATTCATTATTCTGATGGCGGGAGCCTTTTTGGGGCTTATGGTGAAGCTTGGTGCCTCCGGTGATTCAGTTTTACGGGAGGGAAATCTGGTTGTCAGAGAAGGGACGGAGGGGGAAGTGCAACGGCTTACGCTCTCGGCGTATGATGGTCTGGAGAAAAAAAGCTTTATTTTGGAGGTTGCCCCCAGAAGTCTTAGTGAGAGAGAAAGGGAGGAATTATCCGCCATTTTTTTTGAGGGTCTGGAGGAGATGATTCTGGGGGAGAATACGGATTTGCAGCATGTTACAAATGATTTGAATCTCAAGGAGTCCTATGAAGGATTTCCTTTTCGGATTGCATGGGAGAGCAGTCGAATGGATTTGTTGGACAGTACCGGAAGGATTGCGGAGGTGAAGGAGGAGGTTCCTGTAAGACTGCAGGTTACCTTGAAATGCGGAGAATACTCAGAAACAGGGAGTGTGGATGTGGCTCTGGTACCTCCGTCTTACTCGCCGGAGGAACTGGCATATCTGGAAATGCAGGAGTGCTTAATGCAGGTGGAGGCGGACTGCAGGGAGGAGGAAAGCTTCCGACTGCCGACGGAGTGGAATGGCAAGGCGATTACCTGGGAAAAGGAAGTTAAGGATTACAGTGTATTTATCTGGGTGTTGGCGCCTGCAATTGCTGTACTGATTTTTATGCTGTCGGACAGGGATCTTCATGCAAAGCTGGAGGAAAGGCGGCAAAAGTTGCGTCTGGAGTACCCGGAAATTGTTCATAAGCTGGCTCTCTATGTGGGTGCGGGAATGACAATCAGAGGTGCATTCCAAAAAATCAGCAGGGATTATGTAAGGAAGGAAAAAGAAGGAGGTGAGAAACCCGGTTATGAAGAGATACTTTATACCTGCAGGGAGCTGGATGTGGGAGTATCCGAGAGGACAGCCTACGAAAATTTTGGCAGACGGACAGGCCTGCGGGAATATGTAAAGCTCTGCACTCTTTTGGGACAGAATCTGAAGCGGGGGAATGCTACGCTGCTTGCAAGGCTGCATGAGGAGGCGGAGAATGCCCTCCAGGATATGTTGCTTCAGGCCAGAAAGGCGGGAGAGGAAGCCGGAACAAAGGTACTTATCCCAATGGTAATGATGCTCGGTGTTGTAATGGTGATGATTATGGTTCCGGCTTTTGGAACAATGTAAACTAAGGAAGGAGAGATTCTATGGAAAAACTAAAAGGTTTCAGGGAATTCATGAAAGAAGAGGATGGTATGGGAACCGTGGAGGTGGTTTTGATTATTGTAGTACTTGTGGGGCTGGTTGTTATTTTCCGAAACCAGCTTACAAAAATTGTCAACAGTCTGTTTAGTAAAATTACGTCGCAGACGAATAGCTTTTAGATGAAAAGACAGGAAGCATATTTGACGGTGTATCTTGCACTTTGCCTGACACTGATTGTGTCAATCTACCTTGTGATGATAGAAGGAGCAAGAAGAAACGGCGGTAAGCTGGAGGCCGCCTGCGCGGCTGAAATTGGTATGCAAAGCATTTTGGCGGAATATCACAGAGAGTTGTTTCGTCAGTATAACTTATTTGCGATTGATTCCTCCTATGGCACTGAAATTAGCGGCAGGCGAAACACAGAGGCTCATTTGTTGCGTTATATCAATAACAATCTGCATATCGAGGATACCGGTTTCGCAGGCATTTTTACAAGAGATTTGTTTGGACTGTCCGCTGATGATACGGCTTTGACCAGGGTGTCCGTCCTGACAGATTACAATGGTGCGGTATTTCGAGGGTGTGCGATAGATGCCATCCGCGATGATGTGGGCTTAGGATTTTTGGAGAGCGTGCGGGAATGGACGCGGGTCATGGAAATCAATGGCCTGGAACGTACGGATGTTGAGTCGCAAAAGGAACAGCTGGCCGACAGCCTGGAAGCCTATAACGGCATGGAGGTACAGATTTCCGAAGAAGAAAGTGTACAGATAAATGTAGAGAATCCCGCCGGAAATTTGGACAGTAAGATAAACAAAGGAATTTTGCCGCTTGTGATTGAGGATACCGGAACCCTTTCGGGCAGAAGACTGAATTCCAATTTTCTGTTTACCGACAGAATTGCTGCAGGTCTTGTATCAACCGGCAACATAGGCTCGGACAGAGCAGATAGTTTTACGGACCGATTTTTGTTTCAGGAATATCTGTTGAGGTACATGAGTCATTACGGAGACAGTGAGAAAGAAGGTGCACTGGAATATCAGATAGAATACCTTCTGGCAGGAAAAGACAGTGATGTGGAGAATTTGAAGTGTGTTGTGAACAGGCTGTATGCCATAAGAGAAGCAGCAAATGTGATTTATCTGCTTTCAGATAGGGAGAAAAGTACTGAAATCAGGACACTGGCTGTAATGCTTTGCGGTATTTTCCCGGTGCCCGGGCTGGTACAGCTTATGGAAGGGATTATTCTGCTGGGTTGGGCATCTGCTGAAAGCCTTTATGATATTAAGACCCTGTTGGCCGGAGGCAAAATACCCCTGATAAAGAATGCAGCAAGCTGGCATTACAGTCTGGAAAATGCACTTTACGGGGAAACCGCGGATTGGCAGGCAGACGGACAAGGGCTTTCCTATGAGGATTACCTTAGGATTCTGTTAATGCTGACAGACCTGGATACATTGACGGCCAGAGCAATGAATACGGTAGAAGCAGATATCCGAAGAACGCCCGGAAACAGTGCATTTCGCCTGGATGCCTGCTATGACAGACTGGAAGCGGAAATCCGAATCAGCAGCTCCTATGGATATGAATACAGAATTCTGAGAACAGGCATTTACTGACAGGAAGGAGGTGAGGGGAGACGACCTCTCTATGAATCACAATCGATGCAACAAAAGTAAAAGAATAATAAAAACAAAACCTTCTCCGGCAATAAACAAAGTAGAGAGGTTGTCTCCCCTTGCCTTCTTCGGCAGAACTTTGAAAGCGGGAATGACGGTCGAAGCAGCAATTGTGTTACCGCTATGTCTCTTTTTTCTGTTAAATCTCGGTTATGTTGTTGAGATGATCAGGCTGCATAATCATCTGCAGCTGGGCATGCTGGAAGCCGGAAATAAGGCGGCGCTATACGGCTGCGAATTAGGTGGGGAGGATTTGGCCGGTCTTGCGGCATCGGTATATGTATGTAACGAGATGACAGATTATGTGGGTCAGAGAAATCTGGACAACTCTCCACTGTCAAGCGGAAAAAGAGATTTCAAATTGTGGGAGAGCAGTTCGGAGGATGAACTGGATATTACGGTAATGTATTCCGTGAGTCCGCTACTTTCCCTGATGGGATTTGATTCCTTTTATATGGCAAACCGCTATTGCGCCCATCTGTGGAATGGTTACGACATAACAGGCGATCCGTCTGTAGGAGAAATCGTGTATGTAACTGAAACCGGTGAGGTGTGGCATAAGGATAGAGGATGTACATATTTACAGTTGTCAGTAAAACAGGTGGAAGCAACAGGAATTGAAGGGGAGAGAAATCAGTGGGGCAGGCGTTACAGTGCATGTGATATCTGTGCCGGGGAGACGATTCCGGGAAAACTTTATATCACACTGGAAGGAAACCATTATCATTATCGCAGGGAGTGTCCGGGACTAAAGAGAACGGTGTATTCCATTTTCAAGGAGGAGGCCGACAAAGGAGGCTACCGCCGGTGTAGCCGTTGTGGAGGAGAATAATTATGTGGCAGAAAGGTATCACGGGTATATGGCTGCTGATGCTGAGTGTTTCAGATGCCAGAAAGAAAAGCGTTCCGATGTGGATGCTGGGACTTGGTATTGTTGGGACAGCAGGGATGTTGTTGTATGATAAAGGGAGTAATGGAATATCGGTTATGGAGCTTTTAGGGTCGATCTGGCCCGGAGTGTTATTTTTGTTAATCGCTGCATTCACGGGAAATATGGGATACGGTGATGGTATGGTCCTAATTTTGTTAGGTTTAATGAGAGGGCAGAAACTTTGTCTGATTGCAGTGATGGTAAGTCTGCTGATTATTTCGATTTTTGCGGCTGGTGCTTTGATGTTCAAAAAAGCAAAGAGAAACACCCGGATTCCGTTCCTGCCGTTTTTGGCTGTGGGTTGGATAATTGCAGAGTGTTTCCGGACGGGGGGAGTGTAGGGTGAAGGATGTAAAAGCATATTTTACCGTGGAGGCTTCTCTGGTGATGCCGTTGGTCATCAGTGCTTTGCTTATGACATTTTTTTCCTTTGTTTATCAATATGACCGGTGTCTGATGGAACAGGATGCCGGAATGCTGGCCCTGTATGCCGCAACTCTGAAGGAGCAGGGAGAAGGAGAATGGAAAGACAAGGTCAGCCGGCGGGCGGCTGAGTGGGATGAAGACGGTTATCTTTTCTGGACACTACAAAAGCTGGATATTGGCTTAAAGAATCAAGTGGTAGAAATAGCATGTGGAGGAGACCTTATGGTGCCGTTGCCGGAATGGAATCTTTTAGACAATGACAGGGAATGGAAAACGAAAATAACCCGTAAACTAACGAGATTGTCACCTGCGGAATTTATAAGACTGTGTCGCAGGGCGGAGAGGAGTAAATAGAAATGCAGACAGAATTTATAAAAAGCCTAAATTGCAATTATGAGCGCGTTCTTTTGAGTGAAAAACCGGACGACAAAAGATATCAGTATTGCATAATAAGCAGGGGAGGAATTAAAGGTCTACTTCCCTGTGATTTGCGCTATATGGATGGACAGAGTTATTTATATTATGACATCTCATCCAAACAGAATGTCCGGCAACTGTATGGGACAAAGTGTATTTCCAGAGAATGGGTAGTGAACCTTTTTTGGAGTTTTCGGCAAATGCGGCAGGAACTGGAACGATTTCTCCTGGATTCTGCGAACCTGCTTGTGTTTCCCGAACAAATCTACCAGGATTTGGAGAACGAAACCTTTTGCTTCATATATCTGCCTTATTTTGGAGAAGAAAACGGATTTAAGCAGCTGATGGATTTTCTGATAGAGCATATTGATTATGAAGACGATATTTTGGTTAATTGCATTTATTATATCTATGAACAGTTGGACCAGAAGGGAGAGGTCTATCTGCAGTCCATGATTTTCGAGGATCTTAAGAAGCTGGAGGAATCAACCACGAAGGAGCAGCCCTCACAATGTGAAGAAGCAGTGAATGAGGAAAGTGAAATATTGTGTGAAGAAGTGGTAAAACAAGAGGAAATCGTGCCAAAAAAGCACTTCTTCGGTATTTTTGACGGAAGAAAAAAGAAGGATAAGGAAATTCGTGAAACCTACCGGCAGAATATGCAGGAGATAATGAGCTGTTGCAGAGTGGCGGAAGATTCACCATATGAGGAAGAATATGGTAAAACAATATACATGGAAGAGTCAAAGGTATTCGCGTATACTCAAAGGAGACTGCGGACACCGGAAGGAAAAGTGATAGCGTCTATCGATGATACAGTGCTGACATTGGGCAAAAAAAAGGGGGAGGCGGATGCTGTGCTTGAGGATGCGTCTGTAAGCAGACTTCACGCAAGAATAGTAAGAGAGAAAGATAAATACTATATTGAAGATTTGAATTCCACAAATGGAACATTCAAAAACGGTTTACAATTACAACCCTACGAAAAAAGAGAACTGGATGAGGGAGACGAAATAAGATTGGGAAGGGTAGCTCTGATTTTTGAATAGACCTCGTAACAAACCACAGAAGCCCGGCAGATGAAATCCGGTGCGGAAAATCCGGAGAAGTATGGAAAATTAATTGAAATTGAAAAGGAAGGAGTAATGTGTTATAATTCTTTGTAAAATTAAGAGATATTAAGGCTTAGGGCTTTATAGGAATGAGACAGAATGCTCCTATGCTTTATAAGCTTTGGCTTTGGAGTGATGTGAGTGAAGAATCGGAGATACCTGCCGATTGTCAGCGGGGGCTTGGTAATCTGTAATGTAATAGTATATATCTGCTGTCTTTTCGGTATCGGAAACCTTTACGATACAGGGAGTTTGGATGCATACGCGGTTATTTACAAAAAAGAGTATATAAGGATTTTAAGTTCTGTATTTCTCCATGCAAACACAGCGCATCTTTTCAACAACATGCTCATTTTGTTTTTCATGGGTGCTATGATTGAAAAGGAGATTGGACACATCCGTTTTGTCATATTATTCTTTTTGTCCGGAATCGGCGGAAACCTAATGTCTCTCTATGCAAAGGTGAGAAATGCGGACACTGCGGTTTCCATTGGAGCCAGTGGAGCTGTGTTTGGTCTGGATGGAGTTCTTCTGGCTATGGTGCTGTTTTGGGGAAATAAACCGGCTGATATAACACCGAAAAGGGTATGTCTAATGATATTTCTTTCGTTGTACAGCGGTCTTACGGGAGCACAAATAGATAATGCGGCTCATATAGGGGGCCTGATTACGGGATTTGTTGCCGGAAGCATTATGTGTGTTATTCATCGTGCAGGGCAGAAGAGACAGCAATAGATTATCAGGAGGTATAGGATTGAATATCAACATCTATTATGGAGGCAGGGGACTGATTGATGACCCTACACTGTTTGTTATTAATAAGATGCAGGAAATTCTCGAGGAACTCCGTGTCAACGTAAACCGCTATAATTTGTATGAGAATAAAGGTGCCATTCCAACTTTGCCACAGACGCTAAAAGAGGCAGATGGTATTATTCTTGCCACAACAGTGGAATGGTATGGCATTGGCGGGTATATGCAGCAGTTTCTGGATGCCTGCTGGCTGTTTGGAGATAAGGATAAAATCTCCAAAATTTATATGTGCCCGGTGGTAATGTCCACAACCTACGGGGAGAGAGAAGCCAAACTGAATCTTTCCACGGCGTGGGAGATTCTTGGGGGACTTCCCTGCAGCGGTCTGTGCGGATATATTGAAAATACTGTTCTGCTGGAGATGAATGAGCAATATCTCAGAATTATTGAAAAGAAGGCAGAAAATATTTACAGAACAATCAGCCAGAAAATGGATAGTTTCCCGGCCAGCAATCAGGCAGTCAAACAAAAAATTGCCGTCCCGAAGTCCAATGATTTAACGCCTCAGGAAACAGAGCAGCTTTCCCAGTATGTCTCGGATGACAGCTATGTACAGCGTCAGAAACAGGACATTCAGGAATTGGCCAGCCAGTTCAGGGATATGCTGAGTGAAGAGGGAGCTGAGAACGAAGAAGAATACATCGGTGCTTTCAGAAGAAGGTTCAAACCCCAGGCAGGATTTGATGCCGGTTATTCCATTACAATAGAAGAAAAAAAGAAAAAGCTCATCCTGTGTGTAAATGGTCCTAAACTGGAATGCTATTACGGAAGCCTGGAGCAACCGGATGTGGAGGTACAAATGAAACGTGCAACCATGGAAGAGATTGTGAGCGGAAGAATGAGTTTCCAGAGGGCTTTTATGTCCGGAGACATGAAAACAAGGGGAGATTTCAGAACTCTGAGAACCTTGGATCAGCTGTTTCCGTTTGAAGAGAAAGAATAATGAGGAGGATTAAGAGATGGATTGTATTTTTTGTAAAATTGCGAATGGGGAAATACCGGCTAAGACCTTGTATGAGGATGAATTATTCCGCGTAATTCTGGATTTGGGACCGGCCACAAAGGGGCATGCGCTGATTTTGCCTAAGAAGCATGCTGATAATCTATATGAATTACCGGATGAGCTGGCAGCAGCGGCAATGAAACTAGCAAAAAAAATGGCGCTTACCATGAAAGAGAAACTGCACTGTGACGGATTAAATCTGGTGCAGAATAACGGCGCTGTGGCAGGACAGACGGTTTCTCATTTTCATTTACATGTAATTCCCAGATATGAAGGGGACGGACAGCATATAAATTGGGTGCCGGGGAAGCCTTCGCAGGAAGAGTTGGAAACCGTAAGAAAGGAAATTACGGAGTAGATGAGAACATTAAATGTGAACGAAGTAACAGAAAATATTAAAGAAATGTGTATAGAGGCAAATCATTTTCTGACGGATGACATGAAGTGCGCAATGACGCAGAGTATCCGGGAGGAAAAGGCATCCCTGGGGCGGCAGATACTGGAGCAGCTTCAGGAGAATCTCAGAATAGCCGGGGAAGATATGATTCCTATCTGTCAGGATACGGGAATGGCAGTTATTTTTATGGAAATCGGACAGGAGGTACACTTTGAAGGCGGCAGTCTTGAGGATGCCATTAATGAGGGAGTTCGCAGGGGGTATACGGAGGGTTTTTTACGTAAATCGGTAGTAAATGATCCACTGATTCGCGAGAATACGAAGGATAATACTCCGGCAGTGATACATTACGAGTTAGTTCCGGGAGAGAATGTTAGGATAACTGTGGCTCCCAAAGGCTTTGGAAGTGAAAATATGAGTCGTATTTTTATGCTGAAGCCTGCTGATGGAATAGAGGGAGTTAAGAATGCGGTTCTTACTGCCGTAAGAGATGCAGGTCCCAATGCATGTCCGCCGATGGTAGTAGGCGTGGGAATTGGAGGGACTTTTGAGAAGTGTGCTCTTTTGGCAAAGAAAGCATTAACTCGTCCGGTGGATGTCCGGTCGGATATTCCTTATGTCTGTGAACTGGAGAAGGAGCTGTTACAAAAGATTAATTGCTCAGGCATCGGTCCCGGTGGACTTGGGGGAAGTACTACGGCTTTGGCGGTGAACATTAATACATATCCGACACATATTGCGGGTCTTCCGGTGGCAATTAATATATGTTGCCATGTAAATCGTCATGCAGTTCGTGTGATTTAGAAAACAGACAGACGGGAAGGGATGATTAAATGGACAGACATATCAATGTACCTATGGATAATGAAACAGCAGTTTCTCTTCGTGCCGGGGACTATGTATATATAACCGGTACCATTTACACAGCAAGGGATGCTGCGCACAAGAGAATGTATGAAGCCCTGGAACGTGGAGAGAGCCTGCCGCTGGCTATGGAAAATAACATAATTTATTATATGGGACCTTCTCCGGCGAGACCCGGATGCCCTATCGGTTCAGCCGGACCGACTACGGCCAGTCGCATGGATAAATATGCGCCCGCGCTCATGGATCTTGGCTTAAAGGGTATGATAGGCAAGGGAAAAAGAAACCAGGCAGTGAAGGATGCGATTGTTCGTAACAAAGCTGTCTACTTTGCAGCTGTGGGCGGCGCAGGAGCCCTGCTTTCCAAATCTATTATTGCATCTGAGGTGATTGCGTACGATGATTTGGGTACAGAGGCAATCCGCAGACTGGAAGTAAAGGATTTTCCGGTCATCGTGGTAATGGATTCCGAGGGAAATGACTTATATGAGACTGCAGTCGCTATGTATCAGATGAACTGCTAATAATTAACGGAAGGTTTTGGCTGTGAAAAGAATAATACTCATGGTACTGAGGCTTTTTTTCAAGGTGCCATATTACCTGCTCGGTATATGGTGGAGTGGAAAAAGAAAAGCATATGATTTAGAAAAATCATATGCTTTTGTAAAAAAAGTAACCAAAGCTGCCAATCGGGCCGGTCGGGTCAAGATTGAAACACAAGGTCTGGAAAATATTCCGAAGAAAAACGGCTTTATTTTTTTCCCTAATCATCAGGGACTGTTTGATGTACTTGTTTTTTTGGAATCATGTCCCGTCCCGTTTTCTTTTGTTATCAAGAAAGAGGCGAGTAATGTTATTTTACTAAAACAGGTTATAGCAGCGCTCAGATCTATTGTGATAGATAGGGAGGATATTCGCCAGTCCATGCAGGTAATAAACCAAGTGGCAGAGGAAGTGGGAAAAGGAAGGAATTTCCTGATATTTGCTGAAGGAACCAGAAGCAGACAGGGAAATGTTTTACTTCCGTTTAAGGGTGGTACCTTTAAGAGTGCAGTTAAGGCGAAGTGTCCTATTGTACCCTGTGCATTAATAGATTCCTTTAAACCCTTTGATGAAAGCTCTATTGCGCCGGTGACAGTGAAGTTGATTTACCTTCCACCGATATATTATGAAGAATACAGCTCTATGAAAACTCCGGAGATAGCGGAACTGGTAAAAAGCAGGATTGAGGAAGCAATAGAAAGCAATACAAAAGTAAATATAAAAAACAATTGACAAATGATAAAGGCTTAGGTATAATGATTTTTGCGTCACAAGTTGAGGCGTTAAGTTCATATTGGCAGAGACGTAAATCGGATTATGGAGAAATACTCAAGAGGCCGAAGAGGCGCCCCTGCTAAGGGTGTAGGTCGGGCA
>JBJENR010000050.1:0-17954 GCA_051880315.1 Acetatifactor sp. | reverse complement strand
AAGGAGCAGTTGAGGACAAGAAAATATAAACCTCAACCAGTACGAAGAGTGGAGACACCAAAGCCTGATGGTGGTGTCAGAAACCTAGGAGTACCAACAGTAACAGACAGATTCATACAACAAGCTATTGCACAGGTCTTAACACCAATCTATGAGGAGCAGTTCCATGACCATAGTTATGGATTCAGACCGAATAGGTGTGCACAGCAAGCAATCCTAACAGCACTTGATATGATGAATGACGGAAATGATTGGATTGTAGACATTGACTTGGAAAAGTTCTTTGACACAGTAAATCATGACAAGCTTATGACTATCGTAGGTAGAACTATTAAAGATGGGGATGTTATCTCTATTGTCAGAAAATACCTAGTCAGTGGAATCATGATTGACAATGAGTATGAGGATTCTATCGTGGGAACACCACAAGGCGGAAATCTATCGCCACTATTGGCAAATATCATGCTCAATGAACTTGATAAGGAAATGGAAAAGCGAGGGCTTAACTTTGTACGCTACGCAGATGACTGTATCATCATGGTCGGGAGTGAAATGTCTGCAAATCGGGTAATGAGAAACATATCCCGTTTTATTGAGGAGAAACTCGGACTTAAAGTCAACATGACGAAGAGTAAAGTAGACAGACCAAGTGGATTGAAATACCTTGGCTTCGGGTTCTACTTTGATTCAAGAGCACACCAATACAAGGCAAAACCACATGCAAAATCAGTTGCGAAATATAAGAAACGGATGAAAGAACTCACTTGTCGTAGTTGGGGCGCTAGCAACAGCTACAAGATTGAGAAACTTAACCAACTTATCAGAAGATGGATAAACTATTTCAAAATTGGAAGTATGAAAACTCTCTGTAAAGAACTTGACCGAAACATCAGATATAGATTACGCATGTGTATTTGGAAACATTGGAAAACTCCACAGAATAGGGCAAAGAATCTTATGAAACTTGGTATCCCCAGATGGGCGGCATTTAGAACTGCTTACAATGGAGCTAAAATAGCAAGAGTATGCTCTATGACAGATATACAAAGAGCAATAAGTCCGAAAAGACTTAAACAATTCGGACTTATCTCAATGTTAGATTACTACACCGAAAGGTGTGTTACTTGTTAAGTTGATTGAACCGCCGTATACGGAACCGTACGTACGGTGGTGTGAGAGGTCGGAATTTCTCATTTAGGAGAAATTCCTCCTACTCGATTATTGAAAATCCAAGCCGAAAAACAACTTTAAGTAGTGAAAACGGGATTAATAGAATTAATGTTAATCTATAGTTGATATTTTGTGTGGCAAACAACTGAAACTGTTGTTATAATCTATATAAGTCAAATATAAGTTGTAAAAGTGAGGAAGGGAGATTATGGCATCAGGAAATACGGTTTTTTCTACGAATCTGCAGATGTTGAGAAAAAGGCAGGGTGTGACACAGGAGCAGCTGGCCAGTCATCTGGGGGTAAGTCCCCAGGCTGTTTCGAAGTGGGAGAACGGAAGCTATCCGGAAGGTGACTTATTGCCCAGAATATCGGAGTTCTTTGGCGTGTCCATCTCTTATCTGTACGGACAGGAGAAGGAGTCAGTATCCATAGAGCAAAGTGTGCTGGATGCCCTGTATGGTATCATGGGGAAATATGAAGAGAAGAAGGACTCCGCAGCTCCTGACTCTGACAAAAAGGATGTGGGAGAAAGAAAACTCTCCGAAATGAAAGAAATAAATGGTCATCCGGATTATTTTGACCTGATGCTCAAGCTGGCATGGGCGTTTCAGATTGGAGCCTGGAAGAACAATAAGCAGTATTATGACAGGGGAGTTCCCGAAAAGGATACCAGGACGGCTTCTGTTTTCACGGACGATGCGGGCTTTGGCTTTTTTAACCTGAATCTGGAGAAGCAGTTTTTTTTTCTGACTAAGGAGCCCTGGGAGGGATTCGCAAAAAATCTGAAGATTACCGAGGAGATGAGGACATTTTTTACCATTTTGGGCAAGAAAGGCGCTCTGGAAATCATTTATTATATGCTTACATTAAGGGGGGAGTATGTCACGGTTCCCACCATAGCAAAAAACATCGGTAAGAGTGTTGAAAAAACAGAACAGCTGCTGCAGGAGATTCTGCAGTTTCAGCAATTCGGGAACCCGCCCTTTTATTGTATTGATATTATCGGACAGGATAGAGTGGAGAAAGGCTATGGTATTAATCAGTCGTGTATCTGTATGTTCATTTCCCTGTTCCTGAATGCGGATGTATTGATTCATCCGCCCTGCGGATATCAGATGCAGGTGAACTCCAGAGCAAAAAGCTGGTTTCAAAGAAAAGATGTAGAAGAGATGATAAAGGACGGAAATAAAGATGGCGAAACAGTTTAAAGAAAGTAAGGATAATCCTTTCCATAAGGAATTCGGTAAGTGGAGCAATACCCTGTATATTCTGAAAAAATGCAGAGAGTACTGCCCCTCTGTGCTGGTGATTGCACTCATCGGAATTATTTGTAATTCTGTTATGAGTTACTATTATGGTTTTTTTGGAAAGCTGGTCATTGATGTGGTGGGCAGTGATTTGTTATACGATGAAAAAGTGACAAGGCTTCTGGTCATCGTGCTGGCGGGCGGATTGGTTGCAGGAGTATTACAGCTGGGCAGTAGCTTTTCGGGGAGTAAGACCTGGTATCGGTATATCAATGTGCGGATGCGTGTCATTGAGGAAAGGGTGGCCCGGGCCCTCAGCATTAATTACGAATTTCTGGAAAAGCCGGAAACCCTTGACATTCACGAACGTGCCAGTCAGGCAACCGGTGGGAATAACAACGGCGTCGAGGGAATGATGCACTATTTAGAGACTCTCGCGGTGAATCTTACCACTGTCATAGTGACGCTTGTGTCGGTTTTGGTGCTGGATATCCGGCTGGTATTGGTATTGATTGCTCTTGCTGCGATTCAGTACGCTTATCATGTCTTTAGTATCAGAACAGACAAGAAAAATGTGTGGGATCAGCTTGGAAACACTTGGAGACAGATAGATTATATGGGGAGAGTCACTCAGGACTTTGATTATGCCAAGGATATCCGATTGTTTTCCCTGCAG
The DNA here is from genome assembly GCA_051880315.1 of Acetatifactor sp. Lineage (GTDB taxonomy): Bacteria > Bacillota > Clostridia > Lachnospirales > Lachnospiraceae > Acetatifactor. The sequence continues at coordinate 14,859 of JBJENR010000050.1, read as the reverse complement.
AGCTTTCTGTTGAAAAAGCAGCAGAAGATTTTTGAAAACAGATGGAAGAAGCTGGATTATCATCAGAATCTTTGGTTTTCCCATGCAGTGGTTGTAAATATTGCACTGCTGATTGGAAAAGCAGCAATCTATGGGGTACTGTTTTATTCGGTAATCAACAAGAATATGTCCGTGGGTAATTTTACCCTGTTCTTTGCCCTGGCTATGGCCTTTTCCCAGAGCCTGGTTGAGTTCTTGCGACGCTTCGGCGATTTTGGGAGGGCGTCTCTGGAGGTGGATGATTTCAGATCATTTATGGAGCTTGATTTGCAGGAGAAGACGGATACTGAGGAGATTCCACAAGCTTCGGAATATACCATTGAATTCCAGAATGTAAGCTATCGTTATCCGGAAGCCAAGGAATATGCGCTGAAAAACCTGAATCTGAAGCTTGCTCCGGGAGAAAAGCTTGCGGTGGTAGGATTAAACGGTGCCGGCAAGACAACTATGATCAAGCTGCTGCTCAGGCTGTATGAGCCTACCGAGGGACGGATTTTGTTAAATGGAGTGGATATCAGGTCTTATAAGAGGGAGGACTATTACAGGTTGTTTTCTCCCGTTTTCCAGAATGTAGAGGTTCTGGCCTTTCCCATTGCAGAGAATATTTCCATGAAACAGACGGCAGATACCGATGTTGACAAGGCTTATTCCTGCGCGGCGGAGGCAGGTCTGCAGGAAAGAATCGACGGGTTGCCCAAAGGCATCCTGACAGAGCTTCTGAAGGTTGTGGATGAGGAGGGCGTAGATTTCTCCGGCGGAGAAAAACAAAAGCTTGCTCTGGCAAGGGCTCTCTATAAAAATGCGCCGATTGTGGTGCTGGATGAGCCTACCTCTGCATTGGATGCCATAGCAGAGCAGCGGCTTTATCAAAGCTTTGACAAAATGATTGGTCATAAGTCTGCAGTCTATATTTCCCACAGACTTGCATCCACAAGATTCTGTGACAATGTTGCCATGTTCAAGGGTGGCGAGATGATAGAATATGGTACCCATGAGAGCCTGATGGAAATGAATGGGGAATATGCGCACATGTTTGAATTACAGGCTCAGTATTATCAGGAGGAAGGGAAAGATGCATAAAATAGCAACCGTAATAAAGACTCTTTTTGGTACCGCTGTCAAAAAGTATCCCCGGTTCTTTGTCCTGGAGTTTTTCAAGACCATTGTGCAGGTAGGCATGCCCTTTGCAGGGATTCTGATAACGCCTATGATTGTGGATGAGGTCTGTGGAGCAAGGGATGTCCACAGGCTGATTACTCTTGCGTTGACGCTGATACTTACGGAATGTGTACTGGCGGTTCTACAGGAAGGTATCAACTGTCAGCTCAATAAATATCAGGAAAGATTAAATAACTATTTTACCATGCAGATAGGGATGCACTCCATGAGCCTGGACTTCCAGCTCACGGAGGATAAGGAGGCACTAGACCAGCTGGACCGTGCAAAAACCGGTATGACCTGGTATTCCGGAGGAGTATATGGTGTGGCGGAGCAGGTTTTCATGTTCTTCGGAAATGTGTTTAAAATCATAGGCTTTGTCACGGTCATTGCCTTGAACGCACCATGGATGCTTCTGTTTATTGCACTTTTTGTGGCGGCCAACAGCTTCATTACCGCAAAGTGTAACAGAGTAGATATAGAAGCCTTTAACAAACTGTCCAAGGTAAACCGCCTGTTTGGCTACTTCGGCTGGAACATTGTGGATTTCCGGTATGGAAAGGATGTACGGCTTTATGATGCAAAGGATATGCTGATTAACAGATGGCGGAAGAACACGGAGGTCAGCAATGATGCATGGAAATGGCAGGGTGACACAGGTTTCCGCTATCGGAAATACACGGTGTTGGCGCGCACATTCCTGAGCTTTGCCCTGTATCTGTATACGGGCATGCTGGTGATTGCTTCGAAGATTACCATCGGTATTTTTACCCAGATTATTGAGGCAAGCGGTGCCCTCGATGCAACCCTGAACGGTCTGGTCTGGAATGTGCAGGAGCTGATCAAAAGATGCAATTATGCTTATGAGTATGTTGTATTTATGGAGTATCCGGAGGCAATCGAGAAAAATCATGCTCCGGTAAATGCCGGACTGCATACCATTGAATTCCGGCATGTAAGCTTCGCTTATCCCAATACCGATAAGCTTATATTGGATGACATAAACATCACCATTCATCCGGGAGAAAAGCTTTCCATTGTGGGCTTAAACGGTGCCGGAAAGACCACCTTTATCAAATTATTGTGCAGATTGTATGATCCCACTGCCGGACAGATTCTTTTGGACGGCAGGGACATCAGGGAATATGATTATGAAGAGTATAAAAGGCAGTTTGCACCGGTATTTCAGGATTTTAAGCTCTTTGGATTTACCATCGGTGAGAATATTTTACAAAAAGATATTTCAGAGCGCACGGAGCAGGAAACGGAGAAGCTGAAGGATTTGATGAACCTGGTTGAGCTGGACGGGTTGATGCAAAAGAATGAAAAAGGAATTGATACTACAGTATTTACCATTTTTGACGAAGAGGGTATCGAGCCGTCCGGAGGCGAACAGCAAAAAATTGCCATTGCAAGGGCTCTCTATAAGGATGCACCGGTGATAATCCTGGATGAACCTACCGCAGCACTGGACCCTGTGGCAGAGTACGAGATTTACAGACAGTTTTCTACTTTGGTTGGCAACAAAACGGCCTTCTACATTTCCCACCGCTTATCAAGCTGTCGATTCTGTGACCGGATTGCTGTTTTTTCGGAGGGCAAGATTGCTGAGTACGGAAATCATGATTCCCTTGTGAAAAAAGAGGGCGGAATCTATGCAAAAATGTTTGAGGCTCAGGCGCAGTATTACAGATAGACCAGGTTTTTTCAGAAACAGACTTTTATACTGTCCGTCCCGCCATATTGACGGGAAAAGGAGATGTTGGGGATGACGGCGAAGGCTGTCATCCCTGAATTTTTGGAAGAAGGAAGGAATGTCTGCAAAACATTTCATACTTCGACAAAATAAATTGTAGCATAGTGGAATGAATTCTGATATACTGTATCAGGGAGGAATCCTATGAAAAAGCGAATCAAATTAAAAGGACGAATTAAAACCTATATACAATTTAGCATCTATCTGGGAATTCTGCTTCTGGTAATCAATCTTGCCATCTTTTTGATTGATGCCAGGGCCGGCGGTCTGCTGCTGGGGTATACTGTTTTTTATCTTGCCATTACCCTGTCGCTGTATTTCTATAATAAGCCGGTAATCATGAATGAGCTTATCAGCTTTGCTACAGAGTATGGTCAGATTCAGAAGAAGCTTCTGAGAGATTTGGACATGCCCTATGCACTGCTGGATGACAACGGAAAAATTATCTGGACGAATACGGCTTTTGAATCAGTGGTGCACCAGCCCAAGGGCTATAATAAATCCATTACCGCCCTGTTTCCGGCCATGACCCGTGACCGTCTGCCGGATGACAACGGAGTTGACGAAGCACAGTACGAGCTGGAGTATGAAGGCAGCGAATACATAGCAAAGTTTAAGAAAATCTCTTTGCGAGAGATGGCAGAGCACAGTGATATCATAGATGCAGGCGATTACAACGGATATCTGATTGCCGTTTATCTCTATGACGAGACAGCTTTGCACATTGCATTGCAGGAGGTGGATGACCAGAGCCTGTCGGTAGGAATGATTTATCTGGACAATTATGAGGAAGCGCTGGAAAGCGTGGAAGAGGTGCGCCGTTCCCTGCTGATTGCCCTGATTGACAGAAAGGTAAACAAGTATATTTCTGCCGTAGACGGAATCTGCAAGAAACTTGAGAAGGATAAGTATCTGGTCATCATGCGTAAGAAGACGATTGCGCAGCTGCAGGAGAGCAGATTTGATTTGCTGGAAGAGGTGAAGACCGTAAACATCGGCAATGAGATGGCGGTCACCATCAGTATCGGTGTGGGTCTGGATGGGCTGTCCTATGCCCAGAACTACGAGTTTGCACGTAATGCCATCGACCTGGCGCTTGGCCGCGGAGGCGATCAGGCAGTGATTAAGACGCCGGAGAGTATTACCTATTATGGCGGTAAGAGCCAGCAGGTTGAGAAAAATACCAGGGTAAAGGCCAGGGTAAAGGCGCATGCCCTTCGTGAAATTATCACCGGTAAGGATTTGGTTCTGGTAATGGGGCACAGAATGCCGGATGCTGACAGCTTCGGCGCGGCAGTGGGAATCTATGGAATTGCGCAGACTCTGGAGCGCAAAGCGCACATTGTCCTAAACGATGTTCCGCCTTCCATTCAGCCTATGGTAGATCTTTTCAAGGGAAATTCGGAATACGAGGAAGACATGATTATTAGCAGCCAGCAGGCATTGGATGCAGCAAACGGAAATTGTGTGCTGGTGGTTGTGGATGTAAATAAGCCTGCCATTACGGAATGCCCGGATTTGTTGCGGGTATGTAAGTCGGTTGTGGTGCTGGACCATCACAGGCAGGGTGCAGATACGATAGAGAATGCGACCCTTTCCTATGTGGAGCCTTATGCATCTTCCGCATCCGAAATGGTATCGGAAATTCTGCAATATACATACGACAATGTCAGAATTCGGCCGGAGGAGGCAGACTGTATGTTCTCCGGAATCATGGTGGACACCAGTAACTTTATGACAAAGACAGGTGTGCGGACTTTTGAAGCGGCAGCCTTTCTGCGGAGAAACGGGGCAGATGTTACCCGTGTGCGTAAGCTGTTCAGGGAGGATGCACTGGAATATAAGGCCAAGGCTGATGCGGTCAGTCAGGCAGAGATTTATAAACAGTATTTTGCCATTTCCATCTGTACTGCTGACGACCTTCCGAGTCCTACCATTATCGGAGCCCAGGCGGCCAATGAATTGTTGAATATAAAGGGAATTAAAGCAAGCTTTGTTTTGACCGATTATCAGGGCAAAATATATATCAGCGCACGTTCCATTGATGAAGTAAATGTTCAGGTGATTATGGAAAGAATGGGAGGTGGCGGCCATTTGAGCACAGCTGCCTGTCAGATGGAGGGTGTGGGTATCATAGAGGCAATTGGAGCCTTGAAACAGACGATTGATACGATGCTGGAGAATAATGAAATATAGAGTTAAATCGGAAGGGGTTGAAGAAGATGAAAGTTATTTTGTTACAGGATGAAAAGAAGCTTGGCAAAAAGGGTGATATTGTAGAGGTGAGTGAGGGGTATGCCAGAAACTATATCTTGCCTAAGAAGATTGGGGCAGAGGCCTCTGCAAAGAATATGAATGACCTGAAGCTACAGAAGGCAAATGAGGAAAAGCTGGCAAAGGAGCGTCTGGAGGCTGCAAAGGAGCTGGCAGACCGTCTGGAAAACCTGCAGGTGGTTCTCAAGATAAAGGCCGGTGAAGGAGGAAAAACCTTCGGCTCCGTGTCCTCTAAGGAAATTGCGACAGCATGCAAGGAACAGCATGGAATAGAGCTGGACAAGAAAAAGATACAGCTTCCGGAAGCATTGAAGAATTTCGGGAACTATGAGGTTGTGGTGAAGCTGCATCCTCAGGTAATCGGAAAACTTACCGTAAAGGTCACAGAAGAGTAAACTGTGGTAAAGGCAGTCTGTATCCGTACTTAAGTGTTCTAGTGTGGGGTTTTTATGGAAGAAAATGTAATAAAAAAGATTATGCCTCACAATTTGGAGGCAGAACTGGCGGTTATCGGCTCCATGATTATGTACAGGGATGCAATCGTGACTGCGTCCGAGGTGGTTACCGGGGAAGATTTTTACAACCGTCAGTACGGCATCATATTTGATACCATGGTGGAATTGAATAATGAAGGTGCACCGGTAGATTTGGTTACATTACAGAATAAGCTGAAGGAGAAGGATGTGCCTCCGGAGGTCAGCAGTCTGGAGTTTGTCAAAGAGCTGGGTACGGCAGAATTTACCTCCACCAATGTGAGAGAGTATGCCAAGATTGTTTCTGAGAAATCAATGCTCAGAAGATTAATCCGGTTGAATGAGGAGATTGCCAACACCTGTTATGCCGGGAAAGAGAGTATGGAGGATATCCTGGAGGACACGGAAAAGAGGGTGTTTCAGCTGGTGCAGAAGCGTACCACGGATAATTTTGTTCCGGTACGTCAGGTAGTGGCAAATGTTCTGGATAAAATAGAAAAGGCATCAAGAAACAAAGGCAGTGTCACGGGGATTCCCACGGGCTTTATCGATCTGGATTACCGGACGGCGGGAATGCAGCCTTCAGACCTGATTCTTGTGGCAGCCCGTCCTTCCATGGGAAAGACAGCCTTTGAGCTGAATCTGGCACAGTATATGGCATTCAAGAAGAATCTTACTGTTGCCCTGTTCAGCCTGGAAATGAGCAAGGAGCAGCTGGTCAACCGTTTATTTTCCCAGGAGTCCAAGGTAGATGCACAGAAGCTTCGTACAGGACAGCTGAATGACCAGGAATGGGAAAAGCTGATTGAAACAGCAGGCTATATCGGTAAGTCGAACCTGATTATAGATGATACCCCCGGTATTTCTATCTCGGAGCTTCGCTCGAAATGCAGGAAATATAAGCTGGAGCATGATTTGGCGATTGTCATGATAGACTATCTTCAGCTGATGTCGGGAAGCGGTAAATCAGAGTCGAGACAGCAGGAAATATCGGATATCTCCCGTGCACTGAAGTCCCTGGCCAGGGAACTGAATATTCCCGTGATAGCGCTTTCCCAGCTGTCGCGTGCAGTGGAAAAAAGAGATGACCGCAGACCCATGCTTTCGGACCTGCGCGAATCCGGAGCTATCGAGCAGGACGCGGACGTGGTAATGTTCCTGTACAGAGATGATTATTACAATAAAGATTCTAGCGAAAAGGGAATTTCGGAAGTAATTATTGCGAAACAGAGAAACGGCCCCATCGGTACAGTGAAGCTGGCCTGGCTGCCGGAGTATACCAGATTTGCGAATCTGGAGCCACAGAAGAATTCTGAGTTTTAGTAGAGAAATAAGATTTTTTACGAAAGAGAATGTGCGGAAAGCGCATTCTCTTTTTGCGTTATAGGGCAAGAAAGGAGAAGAGATGAGCAACTATTTACTGATTTCGGATGCAGCAAAGGAGGTCAAGGTGGAGAGCCATGTATTACGTTACTGGGAAGAGGAACTTCATCTTCCCATTAAGCGCAATGAACTGGGACACCGCTATTATACGGAAGAAGACGTGGCACGCTTTAAGCAGATTAAAGGGATGAAAGAAAGGGGACTGCAATTGAAGGCAATCAAAATGATTCTGAAGGATGGCAGGCTTGATGTGCTGCCTGCCGGCGAGACAAAGGACAATGAAAGGAAGAACGCTGAAGAAGGTGGGAGCGACCAGTCCGGACTGGCTATTGATATTGTGGAGCGCCGCTCAGAAACGGTGCCTTCAGAATCCAGGGAGGACAAGTCCAGGAGGTTGCAATGGCTTCTACAGCAGCTAATCAGGGAGACCCTGCAGGAGAATAATGGAGAGCTTTGCCGTGAGATTAAGGAAAGTGTAGTTAAAGAGCTTGATTACCAGTTCAGGATGCAGGAGGAGCGGGAGGAAATCAGAGACAGACGTCTTGCTGACAGGGATGAAGAGTATTATAAACGAATGGACGACTTGCTGCGGAAAAAGAGCAAGCCGGTTCTGGGCTTCGGCAAAAAAAAGAAAGGCACTTCATAGAAGTGTCTTTCTTTCGGTGTCAATTACTTATGCCTGAGCAATAGCTCCGGTAGGGCACTGGCCTGCGCAAGAACCGCAATCGATGCACTTATCGGGATCAATTTCGAACTTGCCGTCGCCCATGCTGATAGCTCCAACGGGGCACTGAGCCTCGCAGGCACCACATGCTACACAAGCATCACTAATCGTATATGCCATAATCTTATCCTCCTTATGTCTGACAGAAAATTATCAATGTCAATTCTTATTGTAATATAAAAGCATTTGAAATACAATATCTATTTCACAAAAAATAAAAAGTACATAACAAAGAACATTAAGGTTATAAATGACATTCTTCTCGCCTTTTTTTGATTCCTTCCAAAATAGCTTTCTTTTTGTCCAGAAGCAGTGTTTTGTCCATAGGAGGGACGCCCTTCAGGCGATATTCGATTCCCAGGCTTTCATACTTCTTCTCACCCATGGTATGGTAAGGCAATACGTCCAGAGCTTTTAAGTTGCTGAACTGACCAATGAAATAGCCGAGGTCATACAGATATTTTTCATCATCTGTGATACCGGGAACCACAACATGGCGAATCCACATATCTACATGCTTCTCGTTAAGATAAGCTGCGAATTTCAGGATGTTTGTGTTCTTCTGCTGTGTCAGCTCCAGATGCTTTTCTGGGTCGATATGCTTGATGTCAAGCATGACCAGGTCGGTGAGAGCCATGAGCCTGTCCAGCTTCTCGCGCTGTGTTGCATTATCCGGGTTATAGGCAATTCCGGAGGTATCGATACAGGTGTTGATATTCTTTTCCTTGGCAAGGGTAAACAGGTCAAGTAGAAAATCAATCTGCATCAGAGGTTCTCCTCCGGTGACGGTTATTCCGCCGCCATTCTGGTAGAAGGCACTGTTCCTTTCGTATTGTTCAATAATATATGAGGGTTCCATCATGGTGCCGCCGTCCATCTTCCAGGTATCGGGATTATGACAGTAAGCACATCTCATGGGACAACCCTGTACAAATACCACAAATCGGGTTCCGGGACCATCTACGGTTCCGAAGCTTTCTAATGAGTGTATTCTGCCCTGCATTACAAAATCTCCTTTCGACATATTAGTACTGGTTACAGTATAGCAGATACCGGCGGAAAATAAAAGATGAACCTAGTGGCAAAAGAAAACAAAATTTTACCAGATGTACAAAAATATAATTGCATAAAACAGGACAACAGAGTAATATAAAATTAGGTATTTTATAAGCAGGTGATGTAAATGAGGAAAAAAATCGGTGTATTTGTGGGTGAACTCCCGGAAGAATATCAGAGATGCATCGTAAAGGCAGCTTTTGCAAAAGCAGGCTGTCTTGGTTATGATGTATTCGTTTTTGCAGTTTATGGCGGATACGGAGATAACGTTTTGTATGCCGAGGGGGAGAAGGCTATTTTGCAAATTCCCGATTTAAGCACATTAGATGGAATTATTGTGGCGGAAGACACCTTTTATATTGATGGAATAGAAGAAGAACTGGCACACAAGCTGGAGACGGAGGCGAAGTGTCCGGTAGTGTATCTCAGGAGAGTGAAGAAGCAGTTTTACAGTGTGCTGGTTACCAGCAGAGAACCCATGGCTGATATGGTGAGACATTTTGTATATCATCATGGTTTCCGGGATATCTGTTTCATGCAGGGAAATATGAGTTTCCAGGATGCCAGGGATCGTTATCAGGGCTTTTTGGATGTGATGGAGGAAGCCGGTATACCTGTGACGGAGCATATGGTGTTTGAAGGCGACTATTGGCGTGAAAAGGGAAAGCAGGCAGTCGACTGGTTTATGGAGGGCAGGGATACCTATCCTCAGGCTATCATCTGCGCAAATGATTATATGGCCATTTCCGTTTGTGATGAGCTGAAGCATCGAGGGGTGAGAATTCCTGAGGATGTATGTGTTTCCGGTTATGACAATACCTTGGAATCCATGCGCTATTTTCCATCTATTTCCAGCGTTTGTGTTCATTTTGACAAGCTTGCAATGAAAGCCGTGGAGATGATTGACAGGGTAAACCGGGGATTGCCTCAGGCGGCTGTGGAATATGTGGATCCCGAGATGGTATTCTTACGCAGCTGCGGCTGCGGTAAGCAGGTTTTTGTGGATGACTGGGAGGATGCCATTCAAAAGCTTTATAAGAAGGACACGGATATAAGGCGCATCGTATTTATGACCACAGAATGTCAGGAAGCCTATGATGAAGAGGAATATTTGAGAGTTCTTGCTAAGTATTTTAAGGATACGCGTGCTGCAAAAGGTTTTCTGTGTATGTGTGAGCCCCCTGAGGAGAATATTGAAGAGCAGGATGAGGGCTTTTCTGAACAGATGGTATTGAAACGGATTTATACGGGTCCATGGGATGTCACGGTCTGCAATGAGAGATTTCCCAGAACGGAGCTTCTGCCCCGGCATATATTGGAGGAGGCAGAGCCCGGCGGCTATTTGGTATTGGGAATCCATTATAAGAATAAATGCTATGGGTATATGGTTCTTGTGTATGAGGGTGACGTGTGGATAGACTGCTACGCACAGGTTTACATGTCCTGTATCGCCAATGTCATCCAGGATGCAGAGATTCACAGACAGATTGCGGGTCTGGAGGAAATCCGCAAGCTTTATCAGATAGATCCCTTAACCGGAATTTACAACAGGCGCGGCTTTGAGAAACGGCTTCGCGCTATGTATGAGGAATTGTATAAGACTCAGGATTATCTTTCTGTGGTAAGTATTGACATGGACGGGCTGAAGTATATCAACGATAACTACGGACATCAGGAAGGTGATGCCGCATTGTGTATGCTGGCAGATGCCCTGAAGGAGCTTGTAACCGGAGAGGAGATTTGTGCCAGAGTCGGCGGGGATGAGTTCGCGGCAATATTGTTGTCGAAGGATTCCCATAGGCATGAACAGTTTATCAAGGACTTTGAAGCAGAGATAATTAAGGTTGCAGATAGGGAGAAGAAGCCCTATCCGTTTCATGCTAGTATCGGCGCATGCTGTATCAATGATGAGCAAGGGCTGAGTCTGATGGGGTGTATTAAGAAGGCTGACAAGACAATGTATGAACAAAAGAGAAGAAATAAGGCATCTGCCGGAAAGAAATAAGTCGTAAATAGATATGTATACAAAAAAACCGTTTGAATTGATTCAAACGGTTTTTTCGTTAAGCTTTAAACGGTTAACCTTCGATAAGTTATTAGATAGCCTCATGGAAAGTACGGGTAATAACATCATTCTGCTGCTCGGGAGTCAGCTTGATGAAGTTTACAGCATATCCGGATACACGGATAGTAAGCTGAGGATAGTTCTCGGGATGCTTCTGAGCGTCCAATAAAGTCTCTCTGTTGAGTACGTTTACGTTGAGATGATGGCCACCCTTTGTAGCATAACCATCCAATAAGTTTACAAGATTATCAACCTGTGCTGTGCTTGCTGCCATGATTATTTCCTCCTTTTATGATGCCGTAAGAGCGGTTCCCCGCTCTTACGGGAATTAGTTGTTAAGGTAATGGATTACTGATAGTCATCCAGTCCCTGGTGAAGTGTAGGTACACTGCAGGCCAGCGGTGTTCTGGAACAATCCGCACAGCCCATTGTCTGAACGTTCTTAGGCTGTTGTGCTTCCTCTGAGTAATCCACGTTTACGTGACCTACTCCTTCGGTCATGCCGGAATCCAGCATTTTGATGAGGTCATCAACCATTTTATTCTCGTCCATAGTGTCTCCTTCCACTTAAAAGCTTTTAGTTACATGTCAAAGTCAATTATTTGTTCAGATCTAATTCGATATCACCTGCAAATACCTGATCTTCTTTTCCGAGAGCTCCGGGAATGATGGTGAAGGTATTGGAGATACCGTCCTGTGCATCATTGAAAGGAAGCTTGGAAACGGAAGACAGGGATGCTACTGCACCATGAGTATCACGGCCGTGCATAGGGTTAGCTCCGGGAGCGAAAGGCTGTCCCTTCTTACGTCCATCAGGGGTATTACCGGTAGCCTTACCATAGGTAACGTTAGAGGTAATGGTCAGGATGGAAGTGGTAGGAACACCGTTTCTGTAAGTATGATGTCTTCTGACAGCGGTCATGAAGGTGTGAACAACCCACTGAGCAATCTCATCTACGCGGTCATCATCGTTACCATACTTAGGGAAGTCGCCTGTGGTCTTGAAGTCAACGATTACGCCGTCCTCATCACGGATAGGCTCAACCTTTGCATATTTGATAGCGGACAGGGAGTCAGCTACGATAGAAAGACCTGCAACACCGGTTGCGAAGTATCTCTTAACGTCTCTGTCATGAAGAGCCATCTCTGCTCTCTCATAGCAGTACTTATCATGCATGTAGTGGATAATGTTCAGGGTGTTTACATAAACATCTGCCTGCCACTCCAGCATGTCAACGAACTTGCTGACAACATCATCATAGTCCAGAACATCGCCGACAACAGGACGATACTTAGGACCAACCTGCTTCTTGGTAACTTCATCAACACCGCCGTTCAGAGCATACAGCAGACACTTTGCAACGTTAGCACGTGCGCCGAAGAACTGCATTTCCTTACCGATTACCATGGAGGATACGCAGCATGCGATACCGTAGTCATCGCCGTGGGTTACTCTCATCAGGTCATCGTTCTCGTACTGGATAGAAGAGGTCTCAATAGAGGTCTTAGCACAGAACTTCTTGAAGCCTTCAGGAAGTCTGGTGGACCAGAGTACGGTCAGGTTGGGCTCAGGTGAAGCACCCAGGTTGTACAGGGTGTTCAGGTAACGGAAGCTCATCTTGGTAACCATGTGACGTCCGTCAACACCAACACCTGCAAGAGATTCGGTTACCCATACAGGGTCACCGGCGAAAATCTGGTTGTATTCAGGTGTACGAGCAAACTTAATGCAACGAAGCTTCATGATGAAGTGGTCAACGAACTCCTGAATCTGCTCCTCAGTGAAGGTGCCGTTAGCCAGGTCTCTCTCAGCGTAGATATCAAGGAAGGTAGAGGTACGTCCCAGGGACATAGCTGCACCATTCTGTTCCTTTACAGCACAGAGATATCCGAAGTATACTGCCTGGATTGCTTCCTTTACGTTGGTAGCAGGATTGGAGATATCGCAGCCATAGGAAGCAGCCATTTCCTTCATCATCTTCAGGGCAACCATCTGCTCGGAAAGCTCTTCACGAAGACGGATTACATCATCAGTCATAACACGTCCGGTGGAATCCTTCTGTGCCTGCTTGTCCTCGATCAGTCTGTCGATACCGTACAGAGCTACACGTCTGTAGTCGCCGATGATACGTCCGCGTCCGTAAGCATCGGGAAGACCTGTGATGATGTGGGAAGAACGGCAGGCTCTCATCTCCTGATTGTAAGCATCGAAGCAGCCTGCGTTATGTGTCTTTCTGTGGGTAGAGAAGAACTCGGAAATCTCGGGGTCTACCTCGTAGCCGTTGTCTGCACAAGCCTTCTCTGCCATACGGATACCGCCATAGGGCTGCAGAGATCTCTTGAAAGGCTTATCGGTCTGGAAGCCTACGATGGTCTCCTTGCTCTTGTCAAGGTAGCCGGGGCCGTGGGATGTGATGGTGGAAACAACCTTGGTGTCCATGTCAAGAACGCCGCCTGCTTCTCTTTCCTTCTTCTGAAGGTCAAGCACCATTGCCCAAAGGTCCTTGGTGTTCTGGGTGGGGCCTGCCAGGAAAGAATCATCACCATCATAGGGATGATAGTTGCGCTGGATAAAGTCGCGTACGTTGACTTCTTTGTCCCATTTGCCACGTACAAAATCTGTTTCAATTGGTTTCATTTAAAATACCCTCCTATTAAAATTTGAATTAGTATATAAGCGATAGAATCGTTTCTAATTCTCTGAATCCATTATATGAAAAACGGCACACCCAGTCAAGGTGGCAGAGTGTACTTTTTTGTATACAAAAGAATAGCTTGTCAACCTTTGGGGAAAGTAATATACTGGTATCAGACATCCCGGGACCTGACCGGCATCGGCGGACGTGCCTGAGGGATGTGGGAAAGGAGAATGCGAACATGAGCAAAATTACAAAGGAAATGACAATCGGTGAAATTCTGCGCACCAATCCTGATGTTGCACCTGTATTGATGGATGCGGGAATGCATTGTCTGGGATGTCCTTCCGCACAGGGTGAATCCCTGGAAGAGGCAGCTATGGTGCATGGCATAGATATTGATGCTCTGATGAAGGCAATAGAAGAGCTTTAATCAAAAAAATACCCTGTCGGAAGGGTTCGGTATGGAACCTCCGGCAGGGCTTTTTTTATGCAGATATTATAAATTACCGAGGGATGTTACCGCATCGTCGCGGATGAGAACCTCACAATGCTCTTCAAGATAGCTGTTGCCGGCAGGCATACTTTTCATCAGGGAACCGTATTCGGAAACGGTATTGCTGATTTTGTCAAAGGTTTCTTCGGCCTCCGGCCTGCAGGTGAGCATAAGAAAGTATTCTCCGGTCCCGGCCGACTTGTAAAGTGAGCTTTTTCCCGTAAAGCAGGGGGCGATTAAGCCGCAGACACTCATGACCTGGGGAAGTGAGGAAATCCGGAAGATACGGGTTACAGGCTGTCTGACATCCTGCTCCTCGCCGGCCCGGGAATCCGCTTGGGAGGCAGGCTCCGGAGCATCGGTCTGCAATCTGCGGAAGAGGTCCATTACTTCGTCGGAAGAAGCTTCTTCCTCTTCCTCGTCACTCTCGGTGACGGAAGGTGCAAAACGAGCAAATCTGGTGTCCAGTTCCTCGGGATCTTCCACTTTGGTGATGATTAGTACAATGCATTCAGCATTCAAAGGAATGGCTTCTATCATAAGTGGGATATCCTCTGCCTCGAAGCCGAATTCAAAATTTGCCTGACGCATCATGTCGCGAAACAGGGTTTTCGCTTTTTCTGTCCCGTAAGCAAGCTCACTGATTTTTAATTCGCGGCTCAAAAGATCTTCGCGGGTGAGTGTACAGCGAATCTGGTTTTCATTTACTTTTTCTATTTTCATGCGATAACCCTTCCTTTCTGCATTTAAGGCATGCCGAGTGATTAAAAGTATCATATCCTCTAACATACATTAAGTC
>JBJENR010000049.1:0-18660 GCA_051880315.1 Acetatifactor sp. | reverse complement strand
TCAATTGAGCCTATTTCGTTGGCTCTGTTTTTTCATAACTTACTTGACACTACCCCTTTTCGGAGGTGTCTGATGAATAAGCCGGCAGTCTAAGAAATAGGAAAGACCGCCTGCCATACACCGGAAGATGTAGTAAACAAGCGGTCTTTCGACTAATTTTCTTATTTTGTTGTTGATGTTTATATTTCTGTAATTATCGAATTTGTGAACTGCATTTTCTTGTGTCCACTCATACCAGTTCGAACCCGACAGAGACTTTTACTTCGTGAAAAATCTCTTTTTTCTTGCCAATTCCAGGAGTCCGATTAAACTTAAAAATCCTCGCGAAGTGCGTAAATTCAAGTATTTCTACGAATTCACCCTTTGTAGACATGTGACGACTTCCACATGTTCCGTATTCGGAAACATGTCCACGGCGACGCTTTTCTGCACAGTATATCCTTTTCCTCTCAGGTACTTCAAGTCACGCACCAGCGTGTCGGGGTTACAGGAGACGTAGACGATGCGTTCTGCTCCGACTTTTGCCACGGAAGAAAGGAACTCTTCGGTGCTGCCACTTCGGGGAGGGTCCAGGAGTACCACGTCTGCGTGGACGCCTTGTTCAGCCATCTCAGACAGAAATTTACCGGCATCATTTTGGTAAAACTCAATGTTGGTTACCTGATTACGTCTGGCATTCACTACAGCATCCTTCACTGCGTCGGGATTCAGCTCCACACTGATAACCTTTGCTGCCTTTGCTGCAGCCGTTATGCCGATGGTGCCTGTCCCGCAATAGGCATCCACCACTGTCTCCTTCCCTGTCAGTCCTGCATACTCCACCGCCTTTTGATACAGTTTTTCCGTCTGTACGGGATTTACCTGATAAAAAGACTTGGGTGAGATTCGGAAGGTCTTTCCACATAGCTCATCCTCAATATAACCCTTTCCATATATTACCTGTTCCTTATCCCCCAATACCATACTGGTTGCCCTATTGTTCATATTGAGGACGATGGTGGTAATCTCAGGATGCAGTTTCAGTAGTGCTTTCACAAAGTTATTCTTGGAGGGAAGAATCGGTGAAGCCAGCACCAGTACCACCATGATTTGTCCGGTAGCATGTCCTGTGCGAATCAGCACATGACGCAACAGACCATATCCCGAATCCTCGTTATAGGGCCTGATTTTAAAGGACTTCAGCAGCTGTCTGATGGATACAATAATCTCGTCCGCCTTCTGATTCTCAATCAGGCAGCTGTCCACCGGAACAATTTTATGGCTCTTTTCCTCATAAATACCTGAGATTGCATTATGCTTTCTGTCCTCTCCAAACACCGCATGAACCTTGTTGCGGTAATGGGTTGGATTTTCCATGCCTATGATGGGCTCCGGCTTTCCATAAGGCTCCATTAGTTTGCGGAAGCGAGATTCTTTCATCTTCAGCTGTTCACTGTATTCCCTGCCTATCCACTGACAGCCGCCACACTTATTCGCCACCGGACACGGTTTCTTAGTCGGCTGCTGATTGAAATCCGGTATCTGAGCTTGCTGCTTTGGGGGTCTTGCCTTCTTACTCACCTGAGAATGTTTATGCTCAATTCTCTTATTTTGTGCCTTCTCTTTCCGGAGGTTATTCTCCCTGACATCCTGTATCCGTATTGTATTTTTATTTCCTGCGTTCCTATTTCCTGTACTCTTACTCTCTGTATTCATATCTCTTGCATTCTTATTTGGGGTACTCTTATTCCCAGTACTCAATTTTCCTACATTTTTATTTCCTGCATCCTTATTCCCGGTATTCTCAACACTGTTTCTCATGAAATCAACCGTTCCTTTCCTTCGCTCTTTCAGCAACATTATACTCGAAATATACAGGGGAAAAAAGAACAAATCTAAATTAACAGTATAAAAATGGAGCCGGATTACATTTCTCCGGCTCCATAGCACCTGTTCTGTTGCTGTATTCTTTTGGGTAGTACATCCTCAGGATGCATGCTCAAAGTGCCTGCTCTTAGCGCATACTTAAATCTCATTTCCGGGAAATTTTGGAATACCTGCAAATCCCTTTGCAAGATCTTCGTCTGTGGGAATGTAGTCAGTCATCTCACCGTTGTTGTAGCGCTCATAAGCAAACATGTCGAAGTATCCGGTTCCGGTCAAACCGAAGAGGATGGTCTTTTCTTCCCCGGTCTCCCTGCACCTGATTGCCTCATCCATAGCGACCTTAATCGCATGTGCACTTTCGGGAGCTGGCAGGATACCCTCTACTCTTGCAAATTCCTGAGCTGCCTTGAATACGGAGGTCTGCTCTACGCTGACTGCCTCCATATAGCCATCATGGTACAACTGGGACAGTACGGAGCTCATACCATGATAGCGAAGACCTCCCGCATGGTTTGCCGCGGGGATAAACCCGCTGCCTAAGGTATACATTTTAGCCAGAGGGCAAATTTTACCTGTATCGCAGAAGTCATAGACAAACTTACCTCTGGTCAAGCTAGGACAGGACGCAGGTTCCACAGCGATAAATCGGTAATCTGCCTCCCCGCGAAGCTTCTGACCCATAAAGGGAGAAATCAGTCCGCCAAGGTTGGAACCGCCGCCGGCACAACCGATGATGATATCCGGCTTCACATCATATTTATCCATGGCAGCCTTTGCCTCTAATCCGATGACGGACTGATGCAGAAGCACCTGAGAGAGAACCGAACCCAGCACATAGCGGTATCCTTCCTGGGTGGTTGCTGCCTCAACAGCCTCCGAAATAGCACAGCCAAGGCTTCCTGTAGTGCCGGGAAATTCCCGGAGCATCTTGCGACCAACCTCTGTCTTATCCGAAGGGGAAGGCGTAACGTTTGCACCGTAAGTCCTCATCACTTCACGTCTGAAGGGCTTCTGTTCATAAGAACATTTTACCATATATACCTGGCAGTCCAAATCCAGATAAGCACAGGCCATGGAAAGCGCCGTTCCCCACTGCCCGGCACCGGTCTCTGTGGTCACGCCCTTCAAGCCCTGGGCTTTTGCATAATATGCCTGGGCAATGGCTGAGTTCAGCTTATGGCTTCCGCTGGTATTATTTCCCTCGAATTTGTAATAAATCTTCGCAGGAGTCTTCAGTTTCTCCTCCAGGCAGTAAGCACGAACCAACGGCGAGGGACGGTACATCTTATAAAAATTCAGTATTTCCTGGGGAATCTTAATATAAGGAGTCTGGTCATCCAGTTCCTGCCTGCAGAGTTCCGTGCAGAATACCCCACTGAGTTCTTCCTCTGTCATAGGCTGCAAGGTTCCGGGATTCAGTAAAGGTGCCGGCTTATTCTTCATATCGGCACGCACATTGTACCAGCTGTCTGGCATTTCCTTCTCTTCCAGATAAATTTTGTAGGGAATCTTCTTTTCTTCGCTCATAAGCTTATCCTCCATGAATCAAAAAAGCCTGTTACCATCTATTTTGGAACAGGACTGTTTCTTCTTTTTTATCACGTTAACGCAAAAAAGTCAAGTATGAAAAAACTTGACTTTTTTCACCAGGAATGTATATTATTATTTTAAATATGGAGTATGTTTCCATAAAATAAAATATTTTTTGGAGGTATTGTTATGGACTATATGAAAAAATTTTGGCCTACACCTTTTTCCATTAAAGAAAAGGATATTACTTCCTTTGTGGTTCAGCTGTTGATTTTTGTTGTCATCTGCGCTGTAATCGGTTTCCTTATCGGCATACTTGCAAAGATTCCCATTCTGGGCATCATCTTCTCTATCGTTGGCGGCTTAATGGAGCTGTATGGTCTCATCGGCATCATTCTTTGCGTACTGAAGTTCCTTGGTCTCGTGAAATAAAATTACATATTTCATTTACTTCAGAAAACGGATGGGTGTCCCATCCGTTTTTCGTGTCATTCCATAAAATTTAAACGGCCCTTAGTAGTTTCAGGAAAGTTGCAAGATGTAGGGAGTAGATTACAAACGTATTTCTGTGCCAGCTTTTTCAGAAAAGAGAATCCAATAATGAAACCCAAAAAAGGAGCAATTGAATTGTGACCATATAATACAGATTACCTCATGATTACCGTAAAAAAATGGAAGTGCTGAAACCCTAGTAAATTCAAGGATTCTGACACTTCCAATTCGTCGGAGTGGCGGGATTCGAACTCGCGACCTCCACCTCCCTAAGATGGCGCTCTAACCAAGCTGAGCCACACCCCGAAACACAATTAGCATTATAACGTGTCCCAGGGAAAAAAGCAAGACCTTTTTTTAAAATTGTTGATATTTTTCCTTCAACTTTTTCAGCACTGTATTAAGCCCTATTATCAAGTCTATTTTAGTACCTTTTAACATCACTTTCATGATTGGTTCAATTTTATCGTCTTCGTGCTTCCTATTCTTTCTGCCATCCTGGCAAACTGCTAAATACCCTTGAAGCAAAAAGTAAACTCCAGCTTCTTATCACGGGGCAGAAGGTACTCCTCATGTACTCTTGCTCCCCATGTATCATCTCCTCCGACGCCCATCTGCCCCAGTGCTGCACGTATTACTGTATAGTGAACCTGCGGTAATTCATGGGCATGTGACGCATTCTCAATTTCATGGGGCGTCCAGGGCAGGGCAGAAAAATACATTTCCTCTCCTGCAAAAATCAGGCCTCTTCCCTTTGCATCCGTTACCTTGGCGTAACGGACCCCGGTCTTGTTGCCACACTCCTGAGGTACCAGGTATTTTGCCAGATTTTCCTCTACCCTGTTGCGGTAGATTCCAAGCTTAGCTCCCCGCTTTCTGTCCGCATAGGTCTCAGCAGGACCGTTTCCGTACCATTCCAGCCTGTCGTAATCCGCATCCATCTTCATCATAACACCAAACTCCGGACAGTCTCCCAGGCCCTCTACAGGCTCCATGGAAAGGGTTGCTTCCACAGTGCCGTCTCCGTATACCTTGTACTGAAGCTCACATTCTCCCTTCGGTGTACAATTCAGCTGATATCTGCTCTTTACAATCACGCATCCACTTTCTTCATCGTAAGCATTTCCCAGTCCATTCACTCCATAGCCTGTCAGATACAGGCTGGCAAGCTTCCATTGGCCGTAGCGCTGTTGCATGTGATTTCCGCAGTCATTGTCCACAGGTGCACGCCAGAAATTCGGCGTCGGATTGTTTTTGAACATTTCCCTGCCGCCATATCGGTAGGACACCAGATTGCCGCTCCCCCTGGAAAACAACACCTCAAACTCTTCTCCCCTCACACCAAGATGATAGGTGCCATTGATAACCTGCAGGGGCTTTTTTACCGCAAGGGGTCTGTCTGCGATATATCTTCTTTCTTCTTTTTCAATTTTCTGCCGGAATATGCCCTGTCCAAAAGCAATCTCATGACCGGCAGGTGCCCATGCAGTGTCCTTCTTTAGGCGGAATGACACCGTTATGGTGTACTCGCCTGCTTTTGGGGGAAGCACCAGAGGAAGCGGAATCTCACCACTGCTGCCGGGCTCCACATCCGTCACCAGCAGCTGTTCCTCCACAAATTTTCCCTCCAGCTCCAGCCGGACAATGCAGTCAAAATCGCTGGTATCTACAAAAAGATTCTTGTTAACTACCTTAATCCTATCCTCAAATACCTCCACGGAAATATTCTGGTAGTTGTATTTGACCTCCTGCATTTTGGGCGAGGGCATTCTATCTCCGCCATAAGCAATACCGTCTCCGCTGAAGTTGTAGTCGCAGGGTCTGTCGTCAAAATCTCCTCCATAGGCCTGGAATTCCCTGCCGTATCGGTCTTTTTTGTAAATTGACTGATCAATATAGTCCCAGATAAACCCGCCCTGGTACAGAGGCTCCCTGTCAGTCAGTTCCGTATATTTATGCATGGCACCGCAGGAATTTCCCATGGCATGGGTATATTCACAGCAGATAAAGGGCTTGCTGCGGTCCCTCTTCAGCCATTCCTCAATACCGCTGACCGGAGTGTACATCTGGCTTTCCACATCACTGGTAGCCGGATAGCTCCTGTCATGGATGATACCTTCATACTGGACAATCCGACCGCTGTCGTGGTGGCGCAAAAACTGCGACATCTCGTAGATATTTTTGCCGCCAAAGGCCTCATTTCCGCAGGACCAGATTAAAATAGCCGCATGGTTCTTATCCCTCTGGTACATGGAGTTTACTCTGTCCAGCATCATGGCATTCCACTCGGGACGATTTCCGGGCACCACTGTCTCCTTTGGTACCGCTCCTCTCGCCGCAGGTTCCCAGGAGCCGTGAGATTCCAGATTACACTCATCTATCATATAGATTCCCAACCTGTCACACAGGTCATAGATTCTGGAAGCATTGGGATAATGACAGGTTCGGATGGCATTGATGTTGTTTTGTTTCATCGTCACCAGATCCTGCCAAAGCTCAGCTTCACTGACAACCCGACCGGTTCTGGAGCTGAATTCATGGCGGTTTACCCCCTTGAACACAATCCGTTTTCCGTTAAGCTTCATGATACTGTCTACAATCTCGAACCGGCGGAAGCCCACCTGAACCGGAATAAACTCCTGCGGTCTGCCATTTTCGTCCATCACTGCCAGACACAGCTTATAAAGATTGGGCTCCTCCGCGCTCCAAAGCAGAGGCTTTTCCACCGGGATTACAAAATGATTCTCTCTTTTGAGCATCCCTTCCATATCGGCCACCACTCTGCCGGTCACTACCTGCCCCGGATTACATGCACGACCTTGATTATATCTGAAATTCTTTTCTTCCCGTAACAGCACAACCTTCAGTCTGCCCTCTGCAGTAGCCTCCAGATCCAGTACCAGCTCAGCCTTGTCAAAGGTATCGGAAAGTAACGTCTGTACTTTCATATCCCGGATGTGTACCCTGGGAACCGTATAGAGGTAAACATCCCTAAAGATGCCGGAGAATCGGAAGAAATCCTGATCCTCACACCAGCTGCTGGCACACCACTTAAGCACCATTGCCGCCAGTTTATTTTCGCCCTCCTTGACATAAGGGCTTAAGTCAAATTCCGAGGGTGTAAAGGTATCCTCACTGTAGCCCACATATTTCCCGTTACACCAGAGCACAAGGGCGCTTTCCACGCCCTGGAAGGATATAAATACAGGCCCGCTTTTCATACTTTCCGGTACTTCAAAATATTTTACATAGCATGCCACCGGATTAAAGTGCTCCGGAATCTGTCCCGGCTGTAGTTCCTCCCTGCCGTCCCAGGGATAAGGCACATTGGAATACTGAGGCGCATCATAGCCCTCCATCTGGATGTGTGCCGGTACACGAATGTCAGCCCAGCTTCGGCAGTCATAGTCCTCTTCCTGAAACCCCTTTATGACAGAGCCATAATTCACTGCGTAGGAGAACTTCCAGAGACCGTTCAGGCTGAACCGAAACCCGGATTCCCCATCTCTCTCCTCCCTTTCATCCGTATAAAAAATGTGGTCAGAGTGGGCATCCAGCCTGTTCTCTCTGAAAAACTCAGGGTCACATACCTTACTGTAATCAAACTCGCTCATTTTTCTGTCGCTCCTTTTTTATATATTATTTCACGCATGCATTCACATTTTTCAGGTTGTCGCAATCGTTTTCCCAGCTGTCCGTGTTAGTTTTCCTGACTGTCATCCTTCAATTCCAGTAACTTCACCAGGTACTCCCACACTCTCCTGACAGAGGAAATGCTCAAGGTTTCCTCTGTAGTATGAATATCCCGCATGTCCGGTCCGATGGAAACACAGTCCAGATCCGAAATCTTATTCCCCAGAATGCCACACTCCAGTCCGGCATGTATGGCCTCCACCCGGGGATCGGTCTGATACATCTGCCTGTAAACACGAATCATTTTGTCTCGAAGGGGAGAAACTGCACGGTATTTCCAACCGGGATAGTCCCCCTCCACCTCATATCTTCCGCCGGCCAGTTCCGTCACTGATTTCAGCTTGTCAATGAGCGCATACTTTGCACTTTCCACACTGCTTCTCACGGAAAACTCCGCAATCAGCTGTCCTTCCTTATACGTTAGAATGCCCAGATTTAAAGAGGTTTCCACCAGTCCCGGCAGCTCCCGGCTCATGGCCTGAACACCATTGGGCAGAGCACAAAGAAATGCAGCTGCCCTGCGGGTATCTTCTGCGGAAAGTACCTGTTTTTCGCCTGTCGTTTCTTCATACCTCCAGTCCATATGAAATCCCGGGTCACGCACACTCAATTCTTCGGCCATTTCCTGCTTTATATGCTCCAGCACCCGGTTCAGGCTCTCTCTCTCCCTTGCCTCGGGAAGAAGCAGCACTGCCTTCGTTTCTCTGGGGATTGCATTGTCAGCAAGACCACCCTTCATCTCTGCCAGCTGCACAGGCAGCTTTTCTGCCGCCTTTCGCAAAACACGGCCCATCAGGCAGTTGGAATTTCCTCTCTCCTTGTGAATTTCACCGCCGGAATGGCCGCCAAGCAGTCCTCCCAGCATAATCTCACAGCCGACTCCTGTGCAGACTCTTGTTTCATAGGAAAGAATGCTTTTTACCCTGGCACCTCCCGCACAGCTGGTCAGAAAGATTCCCTCTTCCTCAGAATCCAAATTGATCATGCGGTTGCCTGTAAGTACGGAGAGGTCAATGCCTCTGGCCCCGTCCATCCCCACCTCTTCATCCACCGTAAGGATGACCTCCAGCTTCGGATGGCAGATTGTCTTGGAATCCAGAAGCGCAAGACTGTAAGCAATAGCAATACCATCATCGCCGCCAAGGCTGGTGCCTTCCGCATATACCATATCACCATCCACAGCTACCCGAAGTCCTTCCGTCTTCATGTCAATATCATACTCCGGCTTTTTCACAGCCACCATATCCATGTGTCCCTGCAGAATAATCGTGGGCTCCGATTCATAGCCCGGTGTGGCAGCCTTCACAATAATAACGTTTTTCAATTCGTCCTGTTTCCAAAAAAGGCTCCTTTCTTCTGCAAACCTTACAAGGTAATTGCTGATTTGTTCCACATTTCCGGAACCATGAGGAATCCTTGTAATCTCCTCAAAAAAACGAAATACACTCCTTGGTTCCAAATCCGATAATACTCCCATGTGTTCTCCCTTTCTCTCATTATTCTGCCCGGCAAGGCCTTCTGCACAGGTCATGTTGAGTCTTCTGCCAGACCGGCTCCCTGCCATATATGTCCTCTGACAAAAAAGGGAGTCCCCTGACTCCCTATATACTGATATATTCCCCTCCCGGCTGGAAATATTCTATGTATATCTCCTGTTTTTAATCCTTTCGATGAGTTCTTCCTCCGGCAATGGCTTGTCAAAGATAAAACCCTGCACCGCATCACAGCCCAAACTTTCGATAAGCTCCAACTGCTCAGGCGTTTCCACCCCCTCTGCCACGGCTGACAGCCCCAGACCCTTTGCCAGGTTGATAATTCCCTTCAGCATGAAAAGACCCTTGTCGCTGCCATCTGCAGGATTCTTCGGAATAAAGCTTCTGTCTATTTTCAGTTCATCCACCCGAAGGGTATTAAGCATTGCAAGAGAAGAATAACCGGTACCGAAATCATCGATGGAGGTTTTCACACCTTCAGTTCTCAGCTGCTCCACAATTCCTGCCATCACCCGGTTGTTCTGATAGTCTTCGCTCTCTGTAAGCTCCACCACAATATACTCATGGGAAATCCCATACCTGTCAATGACTTCCATAATCTGCGCCACCAGTCTGTCATTGGTCAAATGCCTCTTTGAAAAATTGACCGACACCCTGACCGGCTCCATGTTTTCGTCAATTAATCTCCTCAAAAACCTGCAGGCTTCCTCCAGTATGTAAAAATCCAGAATCGTAATACAACCGTCCCGTTCCAATACCGATATAAAGCTAAGCGGCATAAGGTTGTCCTGCCCCTGCCTCCAGCGCGCCAAGGCCTCAATGCCAATTAACGTATGGGTTTTGACATCCACCTGGGCTGATAAACCGCAAAAAACTCTCTCTCCCGTATTCCATTGTTAAACCGGGATAAGATTGCTCTTCTCTCAACAATTTCATGGTTTACTTTTTCGTCATAGTAGCTCAGCAGTACCCTGTTTTCACGGGACGCCTGATAGGCCGCGCTTGTTTTTACCATGACTTCACCTGTACTTTTGGCTCCGGCACAGCTTGCCATACCGATGGTAGCACCAAAGGTAAAGGTTAGCAGCTGACCGTTTTTTTCATAATCTATTGTAATATTCTGTATCTTTTCAATAAATCGTCTTTCATGTTCCTTGAGGATGAACGCCACAAAATTATCTCCTCCGAGGCGTGCCACAAACTCATTTTCATCCATCAGGGTCTGCAGAGTATAATAGTATCGCTCCATCATACTGTTGCACTCAAAATACGCCAGTGACCTATGGACTGTCCTGAAATTATGGATATTAAAATAAACTGCCATATATTGCTCAGCCCGCCCCTGTGCTATCACCCTGTTGCCAAACTGAAAATAAGACTTAATATTGGGAATCCCCATAACACAGTCCGTGTTGATTAGCTTTTCACAGCATGCGCTAAGCATAAGGGATTTCAATGTATAATAAAGCTGCCGGAAAATAATCTCAATTTCCCCGCATTCCTTCGAATCCCCTTCAGTATAAACAAAATATTCTATTTTCCCATCAGTCTCAAAAGGATACTCAAAATGTAAGGTCTTCCACTCTTCTGTTTCAACAGGACCTGTTATGCTCCTCTTGGGTACAACCTTCAAAAAAGCAAGTTCCGACGGAATGGAAACACTATACTCAACCTTCTGTATCCCACAGCCGTCAAAAAAGCTCTTCAGTTCCTTATGGAGAAACCTGTCGTAATCTTCAAAGCTCTTCGGCATAAAGTCGTACATTTTATCAAAGAAAGCCAGAAAACCCTCTTGATTTAAAGGTTTCATGAAACACCTTCTCTCTCATTTCCACTCGTAAAATACCACTTTTTATAGTAAAAGCCGCATGTTTTCATGCGGCCTGAGAGCAGATAACGGGAGTCGAACCCGCCTCCTCAGCTTGGGAAGCTGATGTACTACCGATATACTATATCTGCTTAAGAACATTAATATTATAACATAGCTACATATAAATTACCAGTAATTTTTATAACAATTTCTCTTTGTCTTTGATTTCCCTTGCGTTTTCTTTTAGCATGTATATTTTTTCTGCAGAGGGCAACACTATAAGCATTCCTCGATAGCTCAACGGTAGAGCACCCGGCTGTTAACCGGGTTGTTGCAGGTTCAAGCCCTGCTCGGGGAGTTTTTTATTTTCTGCAAGACTGGTACAAAAGCTTTCTGGGCTTAGGCTACTTATGCATCCGTACCATATCTACGAAATGGCTCCCAGCCATCTCAACGCATTCTCTATACCTTCCTGCTCCACATCGGTTGTGACATAATCTGCCACCGCCTTGACATCATCGGTTGCATTCCCCATGGCAATCCCCACCCCGGCGCATTCCAGCATCGCTATGTCATTGCTGCTGTCACCGACGGCAACTGTTTCTGCCATGTCGATTCCAAGGGCATCTGCCAGATATTTAATGCCGCTGGCCTTGGAGTATCCCTTGGGCATAATCTCATAATAGCCCTTCCTCCGGTCCACAAATTCCAGTCTGTCATTGAATTCTCTGCTAAATGCGGTCATCCTTTCCGGTTCCTCCGTATAAGCATAGAATTTATCAAAATTGCCGGGTGCCTCACGATAATTCTTGTAGGCAAGGGAATCAAAGCAATGGACAAATCTGCGAAAGGAATCACTGAAGATTCTGTCATCACTTTCACAAAAGTTGTCCTTGTAGCCCTCCAGCACCGCATCAATCCCGTGTCTGTGCAGACCATCCATAATCTGCAGGGATTCTTCCTCCGTAAAGGTTTTGTGCAGAAGAGTTTCTCCACGATAAACAATCATGGTACCACAGCCCATAAGAATTCCGTCAAATTCCACCTGCCCGGTAACCTCCGGACCTATAAGCTTTCCTGTTCTTCCGGTGTTTATCATACAGATATGTCCCGCAGCCCGAGCCTGTCTTATGGCTTCCCCGGTGCTCCGTGTCATTCGATGTGTCTCTTCCCCTATCAGCGTTCCGTCAATATCAAAGAAAATCAGCATTTTTTCTCCTCAAAAAAACAGCCATAACCGGTTAAGAATCAGCTCGTCCCGGCTATGACTGCGTTTTCATTCCTATTCTGATTTTATGCAAGCTTGGTCTTAGCCAGGTCTGCCAGAGTCTTAAAGCCCTCTGCATCATTTACTGCCATTTCTGCCAGCATCTTTCTGTTCATATCAACCCCAGCCAGCTTCAAGCCATACATAAACTTGCTGTAGGAAAGACCATTGATTCTTGCTGCTGCATTGATACGTGCAATCCAAAGCTGTCTGAACTGACGCTTCTTCTCTTTTCTGCCTGCATAGGAGCTGGCCAGAGCTCTCATGACGGACTGCTTTGCTACTCTGTACTGTTTGCTTCTTGCGCCTCTGTAGCCCTTCGCAAGTTTTAATACTCTATTATGCTTCTTCTTGGCATTCATGCCGCCTTTAATTCTTGCCATGTCTCATTTTCCTCCTTAACAGACTTATAAATAGGGCAAAATCTTCTTCATATTCTTTACATTTGTTGCATCTGTAATAGCAGGCTTTCTCAGATTACGCTTATTCTTGGTAGTCTTCTTTGTGAGAATATGGCGCTTGTAAGCCTTGCTTCTCTTCAGCTTACCGGTTCCTGTCACTTTAAAACGCTTAGCAGCTGCTCTGTTTGTCTTCATTTTCGGCATAACATTTTCCTCCTAAAAATTAATTAATCTATTTTAACTATTGCGAACTATCGCTTTACAGTTAAAAACATTGTCATACTTCTGCCTTCCACCTTGGGCGGCTTAGCTATTACAGCTACATCGGACAGGCTTTCTGCAAAGTCGTCCAGAATATGTTTGCTGGTATTCATATGTGCCATTTCACGGCCGCGGAAACGCAGTGTTACCTTCACTCTGTCACCCTTGGTAATAAACTTTCTGGCGGCAGTAATCTTGGTGTTCAGGTCGTTGGTATCAATGTTGGGAGACAGACGAATCTCCTTCACATCTACAACCTTCTGTTTCTTCTTTGCTTCCTTTTCTTTTCTGAGCTGTTCATACTTGTACTTCCCGTAATCGACAATTCTGCACACGGGCGGATTTGCCGTAGGCGCAATCTTTACCAGATCAACTCCGGCCTCCTCTGCCAGTTTCAGAGCATCCCTTGCGGACATAATTCCGAGCTGCTCACCGCTCTCACCTATCAGACGTACTTCCTTGTCTCTGATCTGCTCATTAATCATTAACTCGCTAATGGTCTTTCCCTCCATACATAAAAAAAGTGGATAGCATAACTATCCACCTGATTTCACCCTTTCAAGACTCTGCACGCAAAAACACACAAAGACCGGAAAAAAGATTTGAACACTTACTAACTTAAAGTCGTAAGGTGAGAGTGGATACTCTGCTTGTTGTTCGTGATTTCACACACTTAAACAGGATATCATACACTCCCACCTTTGTCAATAGTCAATTTAAATTTTTTAAGTTATTTATCTGCAAAGGTTTCGCAGGCTGTCTCGTGACAGTCACAGGCACCGCAGCCCTTGATGTCAACATGACCGGCCTTGCATTTATAGTTCGCATTATAAACACATTTTACAGCCTCGCAGTCAATACTGATTGTTCTTGTAGGATGACATGTTGAACTCTTGAAGGAATCGTGTCCCTCTCTTTTCTGAGAAAAGCTCTCACAACAGGTCTCCTCACTGGTACAGGCATGCTTACCGCCTACCATAATATCACCCTTGCTGCAAAGATGATCTTCATTGTACATACAGTTTTCTACCGAACACTTTAAATCTGCCATAGCTCCTCCTTTTATTCCGATTATCGTTTCAGTCTGCAAACAGACCTACTGTTATTATGGCACTTTAAGGAGAAACTATTCAATTTACAGACTATTTCTGCTCTTCCTGTACTTCTTCTTTGCGGATTGCTTTTGTGCGGATTTCCTCGCAGATGGAATTGGTAAATTCTTCCAATGTTTTCTGACCTTCGTCTCCAAGGAACCTGCTTCTTACGGAAACTAGCTTTTCTTCCTCTTCCTTCTGACCTACAACCAGCATGTAAGGAATCTTATCCAGTCTTGCCTCGCGAATCTTGTAACCGATTTTCTCACTTCTCTCATCCACGGTTACGCGGATACCGTTCTTTTTCAGAGCTGCAGCCACGTCATTCGCATACTCGGAGAACTTCTCAGAGATGGGAAGAACGCGAACCTGCTCCGGGCAGAGCCAGGTAGGGAACTTGCCCTCGTATTTCTCGGTGAGCCATGCAAGGGTTCTCTCATAGCAGCCCATGGAGGTTCTGTGAATGATATATGGACGAACCTTATCACCATTCTGGTCAATATAGTACATGTCAAACTGCTCGGCAAGCAGTGCGTCCCACTGAACGGTTATCATGGTATCCTCTTTGCCGTAAACGTTTTTCGCGTTGATATCTACCTTAGGACCGTAGAACGCCGCTTCCCCTTCTGCCTCATAGAAAGGAATATTCAACTCCGTCAGAATACTCCTGATGTGTCCCTGGGTTTCTTCCCAGACCTCAGGCTCTCCGATGTATTTCTCGCGATTGTTGGGATCCCATTTGGAAAGGCGGAAGGTTACATCCTCCATCACACCCAGGGTCTCCAGACAATGCTTTGCCAGCGCCAGACAGCCCTTGAATTCCTCTACCATCTGGTCAGGTCTGACAATCAGATGCCCCTCGGAAATGGTGAACTGACGTACACGGGTCAAGCCGTGCATCTCACCGGAATCCTCATTTCTGAACAAGGTAGAGGTCTCGCTATATCTGCAGGGCAAATCACGATAGGACTTCTGACTTGCCTTATATACATAATACTGGAAAGGACAGGTCATAGGACGGAGGGCATAAACTTCCTTGTCCTTCTCCTCGTCTCCGAAGACGAACATCCCCTCTTTATAATGATCCCAATGACCGGAAATCTTGTAGAGATCGCTTTTGGCCATCAGAGGAGTCTTGGTACGCATATAGCCCCACTCATTGTCCTCCAGATCCTCAATCCATCTCTGCATGGTCTGGATAATCTTTGCTCCCTTGGGCATCAGCAGGGGAAGGCCCTGACCGATAACATCCACGGTGGTAAAGAGCTCCATCTCACGCCCCAGCTTGTTGTGATCACGATTCTTTACATTTTCCCAATATGCCAGATACTCTTCCAGCTCCTCCTTCTTGTTAAAGGCAGTTCCGTAAATACGCTGCAGCTGTGCCTTGCTGGAATCGCCGTGCCAATAAGCCATAGAGGAGGAGGTCAGCTTGAATGCCTTGATTCCCTTGGTGCTCATCAGATGAGGTCCTGCACACAAATCGGTAAATTCACCCTGGCTGTAAAATGAAATTTCTGCATCCTCCGGCAGGTCCTGAATCAGTTCTACCTTGTAGGGCTCATTCCTTTCCTCCATGAATTTGATGGCTTCTGCTCTGGAAAGAGTAAATTTCTCAAGCTTTGCACCCTTCTTGATTATTTTCTTCATCTCTGCCTCCAGAGCATCCAGGTCCTCTCTGGAAAAAGGTGCGTGCTCAAAGTCATAGTAAAATCCCGTATCAATACTGGGACCGATGGTCAGCTTGGCATCGGGGAACAGATTCTTCACGGCCTCCGCCAGCACGTGAGATGCGGTATGGCGGATGGTTGCCAGACCCTCCTCATCATTTGCGGTGCAAATCTGCAGCTCACAGTCTTTGTCCAGCACAGTTCTCAAATCCTGAACCTTGCCGTCAACCTTTGCGCAGCAGGCAGCCCTTGCAAGCCCTTCGCTGATATCAAGGGCAATGTCATAAATGCTTTTGCTCTCTCCGTATTCCTTTACGGAGCCGTCCTTCAGTGTAATCTTCATACTTTTACCTCCTATAACGGTGCTTGTTTTCGTTTCTCACTACACAAAGAAAGTCCCCTGCAATATCTCTATTGCAAGGGACGTATCATTCACGCGGTTCCACCCTTCTTGCAGAATCATCTTATGAAAGACCGGTTCTGCCTCCTTCATTTGCTCGTAACGGGAGCCTCCGTACCCGATTAAGGGTCACTCCGAGATGGTCTTCGGAATTCGTTCTGCCAAACCGCTTGCAGCACCGCTTGTGGCGGGCGGTTCTCTCTGGGACTTCCCGAAATCTTACTGTTCTCCTCAACGCTTTTCCTAATTGCATGGGACTTATGATTTATCATCCTACTACTTTTCCCCCGGATTGTAAAGGTCTTTTCATAATTTTCTTTCTTCAATTTCTTCTGTAATATATCCCTCCACCGCATCACGGCTTAAGTTCAGTGCAATGGCCAATTCTCCATAGAGACTCTGTTCTGCCATGCGACAGTATTTCTCGTCCAGGGCAGTCACTTTTCTTCCCATCTGCAGACGTTTTTGCTTTCTCATATAAATTGTTTTGAGTACCCTGACCCATTCCTGGCAATCTCCGGTCTTCATGCTCTCCCGGTAGATCTGCTCCGTCATTTTGTCATTGGTAATCGTAAGCAGCGGAATATCCGGTATGGCATCTATCAGCCTTTCTGCCTCATACCGGGTCAATATGCTGCGCATGTCCCCGGGAGCATCCACCGGGACATAGACAGTGCTTCCCGACAGGTAAACCGGTTTCAAAATATAGTACTGCCGCAGCTTGTCCACGCCATTAATGTCCAGGGTGGTGATATTTTCCACCACGCACACCCCTTTGTTCCCACATATTACATATTCACCTATCGAAAACACAAATGACCATCCTTCCTCTTCTAATCAAAATACTTATTTACTATAAATACATCTTAACCATATTTTAACAGATTAGTCCAAAGAATGTAAGTAAAACTTCATCTGCAGGAATTTTTTTCTACAATTTTATGACCCTACCTAGGCTCAAGAATCTTCTCACAGATTGCATTTACCTGAACCTCGAGCAGTTCCTTGGCGATGCTGCTGACTGCTGCATAGCCCTTGGGATTGCCTGCATATCCAAGTGGCACAACCTCAACTGTACTATTTCCTCCCTCCATCCATTTGTCCAGTTTTTCACAGGTCAGGGAATAGGAATCCAATGTCTTTGCCAAATCCGCATTCACAAGCTCCGGATACATAAACGTAAGCATACCGGTCTCATATGCCCCTGCATGAATATCAAGTAAACCCTGTTCACCTGTGTCACCAGCCTCAAACCATTCCATTTTATATTGTGGTGCAAATACAGATAAAAATTCTTCCTTTCCGCTTAATTTATATACTTGTAAATCCATTTCTTCCATCATAAATCGGACTTTCATGCCAAACTCACTGTTCGCCTTTTTGATAGCGTTAATTATGGAGGCTATATGCAGTGGATCTCCATGATAATTAAAACAATATACCTCTGTAAAGCCAAAATCATGTAGATTACCAAATATCTCACCTAATACCAATTCAAATGTTTCCGGTTTTAAGGAAAAGGATCCCGGAAAAGCTCCCGTGCAATGATTGACGCCAAAATAACAGGGTGGGGCAATCAGGGTTTCTCTTCCTTTCTTTTTCAGCGCCTGCTTTACTTCCTTACAAATATAATTACTCCAGAGGATGTCCGACCCCAGTGGCAGATGTGGTCCATGTTCCTCAATAACTCCTAACGGAAATAGAACCGGCAGTTTTTTCTCACCTGCTGCTTTCATCTCTTTCCAATTCATGTACGCCATTGTGTCCTCGAAAAATTGATTCATACAAAATCCCCCATATCTTTCTAAGTCTGTATATCTTATATATACCGGCATTTTTAGAAAAACAAGACTATATTTTTTCTCCAAAATGTGTTATTCTTAAATAGAATTAAGGGCGTACCGGTTTGAAGCTTCTGCCCTGTATTATTTTTTTGTAAAAACCTTGATTATAGTATTCAAAGCATGGTTGGAGAGAAGATAAATTGACAAAGGCGGTTGTATTTGATATCGGACATACCTTAGTACATTATAGAAATCCTCTAAATTGGCAAAGCCTGTACGAACCTGCATTGAGAAATGTTGCACAGCAATGTAAATATTAATTGACTGAGAAAAACTATGCTGATGCAATTAGTATTCTATGTGAATATAATACTCGAATTAATCCAAGAGAAAAAGAAGTTTCATCAGATTATATTTGGAGCAGAATACTTGATTCATGGAACAAAGAAATATTAGATTTAGT
This sequence comes from Acetatifactor sp., assembly GCA_051880315.1. Taxonomy (GTDB): domain Bacteria; phylum Bacillota; class Clostridia; order Lachnospirales; family Lachnospiraceae; genus Acetatifactor. The sequence goes on along the minus strand of JBJENR010000049.1, from coordinate 436 downwards.
TATGTGTAAAGAGGCATTTTATTCCTTCTTTAGAAATGAATGTTTTATATACTCTGATGTTTTGGAGTTTTTATCATATCTGCGTGTGAAAAAGATAAAGACTGCGACATTGTCTGATGTACCATATGGTCTAGAAAATAAATATGCGCTAGAAGATATTTCTGACATTATAGAATATATTGATTTGCCATATACTTCTAATGATATAGGGTATAGGAAACCGAATGTAAAAGGTTTACAGATTATAGCAAAGGAACTTGGAATCTTAGTACAAGAGATCATGTATATCGGCGATGAAGAAAAAGATATTGCTTGTACGAATAATGCAGGTGCCGTATCCGTACTTATAGACAGAGAATTAAAGTGTTATTATTTTGGTCAACAATATAGAGTTAATAGTTTAAATGAATTAAAGTGTATGGTTTAGTCTTAAGCT
>JBJENR010000048.1:0-19062 GCA_051880315.1 Acetatifactor sp. | reverse complement strand
CCTGGCCCAATCAACAGTTTACGAATTATCGGTTTCCTTTTCAAAAGAGATGGACTTAAAGATATGTCCCATCTTTTCCTGCTTTGTCCTCAGATAAAAGCTGTCATATTTCCCCGGCGCAATCTCAATCGGTACACGTTCCACAATCTCAAAATCAAAGCCCTCCAGGCCGTATACCTTGCTGGGATTGTTTGTCATCAGCCGAAGGGTTTTTACGCCAAGGTCCTGCAGAATCTGAGCGCCGCACCAATATTCCCGAAGGTCAGGCGCAAAGCCAAGTTCAAGATTTGCCTGAACGGTGTCTCTGCCGTGCTCCTGCAGTTCGTAAGCCTTGAGCTTATTGATGAGTCCGATTCCCCTGCCCTCCTGTCGCATATAAAGGATAATACCCCTGCCTTCCTTCTGCACCATATCCATGGCTGTCTGCAGCTGCGCACCACAGTCACAGCGCCCCGAGCCAAAGACATCGCCGGTCAGACACTCCGAATGCACACGGCAGAGAACATTCTGCCCATCGGAGATATCTCCGCACACCAGCGCAACATGATGCTCTCCCGAAATATCATTGACATAACCGTAAATCTGAAATTCTCCGTGTGTCGTAGGAAGCTTGGCGCATGCCTCCCGCTTCATGTGACATTCATGTCGCCGTATATAATCCTGCAGTTCCTTTATAGTGATAAACACCAGGCCAAGCTCCCGGCTCAGTTCCTGCAGCTGAGGGGTACGCATCATGGTGCCGTCCTCTTTCATTATTTCGCAGCAGATTCCGCACTCTGTAAGTCCCGCCAGACGACATAAATCCACCGTTGCCTCAGTGTGGCCGTTTCGCACCAGAACGCCCCCTTTTCTTGCCACCAGCGGGAACACATGTCCCGGACGGCGCAGGTCCTGGGGGCGGGTATTCCCGTCACACAGGCTCCGGCAGGTATATCCCCTCTCCTCGGCAGAAATACCTGTGGTGGTATCCACATGGTCGATGGACACCGTAAAGGCCGTAGAATGGTTGTCCGTGTTTTCCGAAACCATCTGGGGCAGATTCAAACGATGCGCCACCTCATCGGACATGGGGGTACAAATCAGTCCCCTGCCGTATTTTGCCATAAAATTTATATTTTCTGTTGTCGCATACTGGGCAGCACAGATGAAATCTCCTTCATTTTCCCGTTCCGGATCGTCCGTACACACAATAATCTTTCCCTGTCGCAGTGCCTCCAGTGCTTCCTCAATTGTATTATACCTAAATGACATTTTGCCTCCTTATCTAAAAACCGTGTTCTGCCAGAAACTCCATGGTAATTCTGCTCTCAGGCTTTTTCTGTCTTTCCGCCTCACCGGACGTAGAGGTACGTCCCAGGAGCTTCTCCACATATTTTCCTACAATATCATTTTCCAGATTCACCTGATCTCCTGTTTTTTTCTTCAGAAGAATGGTTTCCTCCCCCGTATGCGGAATGACCGACACCTGAAAGCAGTCCTCCCTGACACCTGCCACAGTAAGGCTGATGCCGTCAATGGCAATGGAGCCCTTCTCCACAATCAGTGCAAGAATCTCCGATGGTGCCTTGACCGTCACCCATATGGCATTGCCCTCCGGTCTTTTCTCCTGAATGGTCCCGATTCCGTCAATGTGTCCGGATACGATGTGCCCGCCGAAGCGTCCGTCTGCTGCCATGGCCCGCTCCAAATTCACCGGGTCACCACAGCCAAGCCTGCCCAGATTTGTCCTTCTGAGTGTCTCGGGCATCACATCTGCTGCAAAACCCTCCCGCAGAAGTCGTGTGACAGTAAGACAAACCCCGTTTACGGCAATGGAATCGCCGATTTTAGTTCCCTGCAGCACCTTTTCTGCCCCGATTTGAATTTCGCCGGAAACAGAACCGGAAATCACATATCTTACGTTTCCTATCTCCTCCACAATTCCCGTAAACATTATTTCTCCTCCTTTACGTCATATTCTAAAAGAAGGTCCTCCCCAAGGGAAGTAATTTTAGGGTTTGTGAGCCTCATCGCCTGTTCCGGGTCTGCGACGCCCATGCCCTCCACGGGACTTTTCGCATCCTTACCTCCCAGTATTTTGGGTGCCAGATAACAGCAGACATGATTGACGATTCCTGCACTTTGACAAGCCTCGTGTATCTCGCCTCCGCCTTCCACCAAAACACTGTCAATCTGTCTGTTCCCGAGATATTCCATGAGTGCCTTCATGGACACCCGCCCCCGGCCGTCCCCAAGGCTAACCACCTCTGCGCCCAAGGCTCTGATGGGCTCTGCCGCCTCATTTTCCCCGGCACAGACAATCAGGGTGGGAAACTCCCGTGCAGACTGTAAAATACGGCTGTCTGTACTAATCCGCAGATGAGAATCCACAATAACCCTCAGTGGCTGATGGGCACCCTCCAGCCTGCAGTTTAACATAGGGTCATCTGCCAGCACTGTTCCGATTCCAGCCAGAACAGCCGCATATCGTCCCCGAAGCTTCTGCACATGACCTCTGGCAATCTCACCGGTAATCCATTTTGAAGCCCCGGTACGGGTGGCTATCTTCCCATCCAACGTCATCGCGTATTTCATGATGACATAGGGGATGTGTGTAGTGATAAAATGGAAGAACACCGGATTGAGGGCATCACATTCCTCTTTCATGAAATCCTCAATAACCTCCACACCATGTTCCCTCAGGATTTGTGCTCCCTTACCTGCCACCAGGGGATTGGGGTCCCGTGAGCCGATATATACCCTGGCAATCTTCTGCTCCAGAATTGCCTCTGTGCAGGGCGGTGTTTTTCCGTAGTGGCAGCAGGGCTCCAGCGTAACATAAAGTGTGGCTCCCTCTGCCGGTTCCCGAAGTGCCGCGATGGCATTTCTCTCCGCATGAAGCAGTCCGTATCTTTCATGATAGCCTTCCCCGATAATTCTGTCATTCTTTACAATCACAGCACCCACCATCGGATTGGGGGCTGTCCACCCCGCACCCTTCCGGGCCAGTTCAATTGCGCGTTTCATATATTCTTCATGCATTTTACTTTCCCTCTCCGATAATGAGTTATTCTCTCCGAAAACAAATTTCCCTCTCCGATAACGAGCTATTTCACTAATGTTGCGCTTTTCTCCCGAAAAAAAGCACCGAAATGACAAAATCATTCCAGTGCGCGCATTTATCCCATACCACTTCTCTCATCCAGACTATACTGTCGGTCCCGGAATCTCACCGGGTCAGGTCATGCAAAAAGCAATCTCTCGCGGACTATACCGCCGGTGGGGAATTGCACCCCGCCCTGAAGCTTGTCATTTATTTTTCCAGAAACATAGTAACACAGTACTCGAGGCTTGTAAAGCACAAATTGACTGCTGCATATCCTCTGCATGTATCCTTGCTTTAAATATATGGGTTGATTACATTATTTTATCAATTTCCTTGTGATGTCTTTCCTTAACCGAATACATGAACTTATCCGCCTTCTGCAGGCAATCATAAAGCTCAAATTTTTCTCCCTTTTCCATCTCTACGCCACCAATACTGATAGTCAGCGGGAAGACAAGTTTTCGGAGTTCCACCTCCGATGCAAGCTGCTTTGACACCCGTTTGATAATTTCATCCAGACATGTCTTTCCGTCGGATTCTCCGGCAATGAAAAACTCATCTCCTCCAAAGCGGGATACCAGAAATCCTTCGGGCAGTTCGGCCTTCAATACAGAAGCAACGGTTTTCAGCGCCATATCCCCTTCACCGTGACCATATTTATCATTTATGGTCTTCATCCTGTCTATGTCAGCAATCATGACAATGCCTCTGCCCCCCTTCTTCTGGCATTCTTCCAGGAAGGGATAAAGAATTCTCTCGCAGCCCATCCGGTTATACACGCCGGTTAAGGCATCCGTAACGGAAAGATCCTCCAGTTTCTTGGTCAGCTTGGCAATTTTTACATTGGAAAGGACCTGGTCCATATATTGATTTACATGTCGTGTCCACACATAAAGGATATTGTCATTCAGAATATTCAGGCTCCTGTTCATCATGGCAAATCCTATGTTGTTGTCATCGCTGCGGACCGGCACAAACAAATACAGGCCCGGCTCATCACTCCGTTCTGCCGCCTGAAATATCGCCTCCTTTGTAGGAAGTCTTTTACAGTCCTCACATTTGTCGTTATGCAGCATGCATACAACTTCCATCTCTTCAGGATACCCCGGTTCCTTACAGATATCCTCCTCATCATCCATTCTGATGAAACCGGGATGGATACAGAGCATGAAGTTTTCGCCTTCCATCCAGCTCTCATCACCCTTGAAAAAATTGCGATAGCTTTGACGCATCCCTTCCAAGGTATTCACCTTTCTAATGCAGAGGTACAAATGTCTGAGATGCTGATCACTGTTCAGGCCGTCAATTGCCTTTTCAAGATCGCCGCGTCCCAGCTTGGCATATCTCTCCCGCTTTTTGTCGCTGTATTCGCAGCCACAGCTCTCGCCGCACACCAGTCTTGTGCTGATTTTTATATCGGGTGGCGTCGCTTTCCCCTCCACCTTGTCTAAGAGAAACCGCATAGCCTGATAGCCCATATTCTCCCATTCACGGTTGACAGAGGTAATCACCGGGTCATGCTCCTGCCCTGCACGAATACAGTCAAAGCCTGTTACCTTGATATCGTCAGGAATCTTATAGCCCTGTTCACTCAGCCAGTCACATATGCCTTCTGCCATAATGTCATTGGCACAGATGACTGCCTCCGGCAAAGCATTGCCTTCGTTTAGCCATGCAGCCATGCAGTTTTGGGCAGACTTGGCAGACCAATCGCCGTACACAATATTGTTTTCAGGAATCTCAACTCCATTTTCTCTGGCAGCATCCAATACTGCTCTCAGTCTGGCCTGTACCTCCACATGAACCTTATAACCACCGATAAAGAGGATATCACGGATGCCGTGATCCTTGATTAAATGCGTGGTCAGATCATACATACCCGAGTAATTGTCGGCTCCGCAAAAATAGGTACCATCCATCTCATACTCTGTACTGATGACAGGAATCCCTGCCAGTTGTACCTGCTCCTGCAGATACATAATCTCGCGGTCCAGATTGAAGGTATTGGTCAGAAATATGGCCCCATCAAAGTCTTTCAGATCGGGAAGCAGATAGATATTGAACTCTCCACTGTTATCTTCCTTTTCCGTTCCATGTGTTGAATAGTTGATAAAGAAAAACATATCGGTATCCATCTCTTTGGCGTACCGAAATGCCCCATGCCCGAATTCCTGCAGATACTCGCTATTCCAGCCGTTTGCAAATAACGCAATTCTCTTTCTCTTCCGCATCGTATCTCCTCTCTGATACCCCCAACCGCATGTTTGCTGTCAAAAGCGTTTCTTATTCTTCAATTCCTCGTATAGTGTACAATAGTTGTCATATCTCATCCTGCTGATTTTTCCTGCCGAAACCGCATCCCTGACTCCGCATACCGGTTCCGCAATATGGGAACAGCCCGTAAACCTACAATAACATTCATATGCGGAAAACTCAGGGAAATAACCAGCCAGCTGCTCTTTTTCCAGTTCAAAAAGCTCCAAAGAGCTAAAACCGGGCGTATCCAGAATATAGGTATCCTCTCCTGCTGCCAGCAGCTCTGTATGTCGGGTGGTGTGCTTTCCACGCTCAATCTTGGTACTGATTTGTCCTGTTTCCATGACAATTTCGTTCTGGAGGCAATTCACGATGGAGGATTTGCCTACGCCGCTGGGACCTGCCACCGTTGTGGTTTTACCGCTCAGCAGTCTCTTTAATTCTTCAATTCCAAATCCCTGCTTTGCGCTGACAATCAGAGTAGGATAACCGCAGTCCGCATATACCCCTGCGTACTGCTCCCCATCTCCCGCTTCATCCAAATCCTGCTTGTTAAAACAGATTACACAGGGTATCCCCTGCTGCCCCATCATAATAAGAAAACGATCCAGCAGATTAAAATTTGGCTTCGGTTTCACAATAGAAAAGATAACCAGTGCCTGATCCACATTGGCTACGGCAGGCCGGATCAGACGGTTACGGCTTGGCAGAAGTTGCCGGATATTCCCCAGTTTCTTCTCCTCATCCAGCACATCCATCTCCACATCATCACCCACCAGAGGCTTCCTGTGATCCTTTCGAAATACCCCCTTCGCCTTACACTCGTACACAGCCTGCTTCCATTCTCCATGCACGCGGTATTCTGTATGAACATAGTAGAAGCCGGCAATTCCCCTAATAATTTTTCCTTGCATACCGATATTCTACTCCGCTGTGAATTCTATCCGCCTTGTGAAAGATTTCTCCTGCGTACTGCCGGGAATCGTCACAGTATTTCCGTTTTCGTCTGTTGTGGTAGTACTCTCCGTGGTTACAATATAAGTCATCGTCAGCGTGCCGCCGGAGGATGCAAGTCCTGTATAAACTGCATCATAAGGGAATTCGGTCACCGACTTCTCCAGAAGCACCATGCCGTCATCTGTAACCAGCTTCAGCTCCACGACACTTCCCGGTCTGTAATCCGGTGCTTCCTCTACCGTGGGTGCCCCAATACTGCCGGAGAATTTATACGTCCCTGCCGCCGGTTTCGGGCCCTGACTGACATGAATATCTATGGATGTTCCGGGTTCTACGTTCACTTCAGGAGAATAACTCTGATAACAGATAAGTCCGCTTTCATAAGAACTGTATACATGAGTGACCTGACCGATGCTTAAACCATGTTCATTAGCCACAGCCGTTCCCTCATCTTCAGTAAGACCCAGTAGTTTGGGAACCGAAACCTTTGTGGGCTCCTTCCCCAGACTGACTGTCAATACGACTGTCGAATTCTTCGGTGCCATGCTTCCCGCCACGGGTGATTGCGCGATTATGCGGCCCTCGGACACCGTTTCTGAATATGCCGATGCACGGCTGACCATAAACCCCTTTGCTGTAAGGATGCTGCTGGCATCTTCGAAGGTGTATGTGTTGCCCTGTACAGAGGGAACTTCAATTCCCGTGGGTCCTGCGCTTGCAACCAGATTAACGGTGCTGCCTCTCAGAATACTTTCCCCTTCCAACACATCCACACTGATAACAATTCCTGCGGCCACCTCATCAGATTCTACATACCTTACCTCCGCATTTATGTCATTACGAAACAATAAATTTCTGGCTTCTTCCACCAGCTTGCCGGTAACCCCCGGCATTGTCACATAATTTTTCTGGTCTGCTTCAGCATTCCCGCTGCTTTCCTCAATCTGGACGATTCCCGAGGAGCTCCCGGGATTTCGGTTACGGTCGGTGCTGCCAAAAACCTTGGCTGCAAGAATTACAACGATAATTAGAATGATAACTCCGAAAATCACGGTCAGAATCGTGGTTACTTTTTCCATCCTCGGATTGTAGCCATACTCTTCATCATATTCCGGCGTTTCTTCCTCTTCATACATAGCCTCCACATCCGTGCGAAGCCGAACACCTTCATTGGAAGCATCCTCTCTGTAGGCGGTTCTCTGCTTAATCTGTGCGACTTCACTCTCCGTTATCATTCGGGTGTCGCCGTCTATGTCAGGTTCATTGTCAACTACAAAGTTTTCATTCGGATGAATCAGTGACTGTTTCAAATCTGCAATCAGCTCATGCATTCTCTGATAGCGGCGTTCCGGTGATTTCTGGCAGCACTTCATGACAATCTGCTCAACACTCTCCGGTATTTCCGGTACGATAGTCCTCGGCGAAGGCATTTCCTCCTGTATGTGCTTAATTGCTATGGCGACTGTAGTTTCTCCGTTAAACGGCACCCTGCCGGTAAGCATTTCATACATAGTGATACCAAGTGAATAAATATCACTCTTCTCATCACTGTAACCGCCTCTTGCCTGTTCCGGGGAAGTATAATGCACCGACCCCATAACATTGGAGGTGATTGTGTTGCTGGTAGCTGCCTTGGCGATACCGAAATCAGTCACCTTTGCCTTACCGTCACGTGAAATAATAATATTCTGAGGCTTGATATCCCTGTGAATGATATGATTGTTATGAGCCACCTCAATTCCCATACTCACCTGAATGGCAACACTGACTGCCTCCTTATAAGACAGATGAGATTTTTTCTCTATATACTTTTTGAGGGTAATTCCCTCCACCAATTCCATAACAATATAGTAAATGCCGTTTTCTTCTCCTACATCATAGACATTTACAATATTGGGATGCATCAGCCCGGCTGCCGCCTGTGCTTCTATCTGAAATTTGGATACAAAGTTTGCATTTTCAGAAAATTCCTGTTTGAGGACCTTAACAGCCACAAAGCGATTCAGCTTATGGCACTTAGCTTTATATACATCTGACATTCCACCGGTTCCTATTTTTTCAAGGATTTCATACCGGTTGCCTATCATCATTCCAATCTTAATCATAAACACTCTCCATTCCGGCCGTACATATATCCGAATTCTCAGTTCATGGGGTCAATCAAGATTACACTGATATTATCCTTGCCACCGTTCTCATTTGCCTTTTGAACCAGTGCTTCCGCCTGTTCCACAATGTCCCTTGCGCCGTTTAATGTCATACGGATTTCTTCATCCTCCAGCATATTGGTCAGGCCATCTGAGCACATCAGCACCAAATCCCCTTCCTGTAGCTGTACATCAAAAAAATCTGTCTTAATTTTTTCCTCCGCACCTATTGCCCTGGTAATAATATTCCTGTCGGGATGCCTTCTTGCTTCCTCCTTGCCAAGTCCGCCTCTCCTGACCATTTCTTCCACCCATGAGTGATCCTTGGTAATCTGCCTGATTCCGCGGTTACCTATCACATATAACCGACTGTCTCCCACATTGGCAACCACCAGTCTTCCCTCTGAAAATGTTGCCGCTACCACCGTGGTTCCCATGCCCTCCAGTTCCGGGCTGGTGCCGGCCCGTTCAAGGACCTTCTGATTGGCTGTCTTAATTGCAGCCTCCAGCAGTTTCTCCGGCCGTTTCTCCTCTGAGCCCGCTATCTGCTCAACTATGGTGTCCACTGCAAGCTTCGATGCAAAATCACCTGCATTATGTCCGCCCATGCCGTCTGCCACAATAAACAGATTGGGCAGCTGGCCCACCGGCTGTTCAGAGGTATATACAAAATCCTGATTCAATTGCCTTCTTTTCCCGATATCGGTCACAGAAAAAGTTTTAATCACTTGCGTTCCTCCAATGCCGATACAATATATGCCATCATACTTCTGTTAATCATACCACATATTCCGAAATAGGGCAAGTTTATTCTTGGCTTCCGGGCAGATATCTTCGCCGCAGCTGGCCGCAGGCACCATCGATATCTCTTCCCATTTCCCGCCGCACGGTGGCGGTAACCCCTGCCCTCTCCAGCTTTTCCCTGAAAGTCTTCACCCGGGCTGTCTTTGACTGCACATAATCCCGTTCCTTTATGGGATTTACCGGTATCAGATTGACATGACAGTGTAGCGGCTTTGCCAATGCTATCAGCCCCTCTGCATCCCTGTCTGTGTCATTGACTCCTCCCACAAGGCTGTACTCGAACGTAATTCTTCTCCCTGTCTTTTCATAGTAATATGTGCAGGCCTCCATCAGCTCTGAGACGGAATACCGCTCTGCTATAGGCATGAGCTGTCTTCTCTTCTCGTCATTCACGGCATGAAGCGACAAAGCCAGCGTGATTTGAAGCTTCTTCTCCGCCAACTGACGCATCCTCGGTACCAGTCCGCAGGTAGACACCGTCACATTCCGCTGACTGATATTCAGACCGTTTTCATCCGTAAGCATCTCCAGGAATGTAAGGAGATTGTCATAATTATCCAATGGTTCACCGGTTCCCATAACCACCACATTGGATACCCTCTCCCCGGTGATTTTCTGAATAGAGTATATCTGGTCCAGCATCTCCGACGGCCACAGATTGCGCTCCAGACCATCCAGAGTAGAAGCACAAAACCGGCATCCCATTCTGCATCCCACCTGGGAGGATATACAGACACTGTTGCCGTGTTTATACTTCATCCATACGCTTTCCACCAGTTTTCCGTCCGCCAGCCCGAAAAGAAATTTCTTTGTTCCATCAATCTTTGACTCCCGGACCTCCACAACCTTCAGCCTTGTGTATGCATACTCCCTCTCGCATTTTTCCCTGAGGCTCCTGGAAATATCCGTCATTTCTTCAAAGCTGTCCGCAAGTTTCACATGCATCCATTGATACATCTGCCTTGCGCGAAAAGACTTTTCCCCTGCAGATGCCAGTTCTTCCGTCAGCAAGGGCAGGGGCATTGATTTTATATCCTTTTTTTCATCCATCGCATGTTTCCTTATGGCCGGTTCTCCGGCTGTCTCTTTTTACGTTTTCTTCCGGTCTTCCCTGCCTTCCTCCGATCCCCTCAGATTTCCTCCGGCCTTCTGAAACGGGCAATAAAAAAGCCGTCTGTCTCCATATATCCGGGCAAAAGCTGAATGCAGGCATCCTGTTCCTCCGGGGTAAGACCGGCGGTATGTTTTCCTCCGCTATGTTCCAAAAGCTTCCCTATGACTCTTTTTTCCTCCAGCAGTACCTTGGGCAGCACCTTTTCCAGCGACAAGGGTTCAAACTTCAGCTCCCTCACAATAAAACGCACCATATCCTCGTTTTCTGCCCTGTGAATGGTACAGGTACTATAAACCATCATGCCTCCCGGCTTTACATAGCGGCTGCAGGTCTGTACAATTTTTTTCTGCAGTTCTGAGAGGCTTCTTAACCCCTCCGGACTTACATGATACTTAATATCCCTCTTCTTTCCCAGGATTCCCAGCCCGGAACAGGGTACATCCAGCAGAACCACATCTGCTTTTTTCTCCATGGCCTCATCAAAACAGGTTGCGTCCCATTCCTGCAGGGTAATATTGCGGATATGCATTCTCTCTGCGTTTTCGCGAATCTTCTCTACCTTTTCCTCCGAGACATCTCTGCTGATGACTCTGCCTGCGCTCTCCGCCGCCAGAAGGCTCTTGCCCCCCGGTGCCCCGCAGGCATCCAACACAAGGTCTCCCTCCCGGATATCTGCAGCCTTCACTGCCAGCGCAGAGCTCACATCCTGCACTGTCCATATCCCGTCCTCAAAGCCGGGCAGGGAATGCAAGGTATCCAGATGCTCCAGGGTATAAATTCCCGGAAGGTATTTTACCGGTTTTACCGCCACACCTGCTTCCTTGATTGCGGCACAGATTTCGCTCTGAACCCTTTGTTCCGCCTTGCCGCTGAAACGGATAGTGACAGGATGGATTTCCAACAGTCCGCCCAGAATCCTCTCCGTCATTTCTTCACCGTATTCACGAAGCCACAGCTTCACCAGCCATTCCGGCATGGAATAAATTACGGAGAGATATTTTACCGGCACCTTTCGTCTGTCCGGAAGGGGCAGGCTTTTTTTGTTGCGTGAGATGCTCCGAAGGACGCCGTTTACAAATCCCTTCAGGTTTTTGAATTTTCTTGCCTCCGCCAGTTTGCAGGCCTCATTGCACACCGCACTGTCCGGCACGGTTTCCATATAAATCAGCTGGTAGACGCTCATACGCAGAAGACACCTGATGAGAGGTTTCATCTTTTTTACCGGTACAGAAGAAAAACTATCCAGATAATAATCCAGTTCCAGCTGTCTTTCCACCGTTCCTTCCGTAACTCTCTTGAAGAACGCCTTGTCCTTTACATTCAGATAATCGTATTTGTCCAGTACGGAGCGAACCAACAGATTGGAATACTGACCGCCCCTTTCCAGCTCTAACAAAGTATTAAGGACAATTTCCCTGATATTCTCCGCCACCGGTCAATCTCTCCTTCTGCGTCCATACAGCAGGAACAACCGCAGTAACTGCAATGCGGCGGAAGCTGCTGCGGCGACATAGGTCATGGCTGCGGCACGCAGAACCTTCTTTCCGCCGTCAACCTCCTCAACATTCATCAGACCATACTGGTCGATTTTGGCAATTGCCCTGGAGGAGGCGTTAAACTCCACCGGTAATGTCACCAGCTGAAAAATCACGGACAGGGAGAAAGCCCAGATGCCAATCTGAATCAGAACATAGTTCCAGCTCAACAGGACTCCGAGCAGAATCAAAGGGATGCCCAGCTTGCTTCCGATATTTACCACAGGTACAATAGCTGACCTGATGGTGAGAGGCTGATAGCCCTCCGCATGCTGGATGGCATGTCCGCACTCATGAGCCGCCACACTTATGGAGGTCACCGTTGCATTGTTGAAATTGCTGCGGGAAAGGCGCACTGTGTTGGTCCTGGGATCATAATGGTCCCCGTCATCACTGCTGAGGCACTCCACCTGGACATTATACAGTCCTTCGTTGTTCAAAATACGTCTGGCAGCCTCAGCCCCGGTAATTCCGGTAGAATTGAGGACTTTTTTGTATTTGTTCATGACGCTGTTTACATTGGCGCTGGCTATCAGACAGATCAGCATACCAATAATCACAAGAAAATAAGTAGGGTCAAAATAATAGTAACTATACGGCATTTTCTTTCCTCCTGTTATCCCAGTATCTCTCCCGGAAGCATTTTTACTCCCAGAAGGAAATCATGTGCATTCATTCTTTTTTTACCTTCCAGCTGCAGTTCCAGAAGCTCCAGAGCTCCTTCGCCGGCAGAAACAATTACGGAATTCCTGCCAACCTCAAGAACCTCTCCGCCCCTCTTTCCTCTGTTATCATAAGCAGGTAAGGGGACTGCCTTCCAAATTTTCAGCTGCTTTCCCTTATAACTTGTATATGCGCTGGGCCAGGGAGTCATTCCCCGGATAAGTCTGTCTATCTCTGCAGACGACTTTACGAAATTAATCCTTCCCATTTCCTTATCAATCCGGGGCGCATAGCAGCTGATGGAATCATCCTGCTTCTCGGGAGCAAGCCTGCCCTGCTCCAACAGGGAAAGTGCTTCCACAATAGCCTCGCCGCCAAGTATCATCAGCTTATCGTGCAAGGTCTCATAATTATCGTCAGATGCTATGGGAAGCTCCTTTTTGTATAACATATCTCCCGTATCTATTCCTGCATCCATCTGCATGATGGTAATACCTGTCTTTTCTTCACCGTCAATAAGCACATGCTGAATGGGCGAGGCGCCTCTGTACTTGGGAAGCAGAGAGGCATGTATGTTTAGGCAGCCATATGGCGGAATATCCAGTATTTCCTGGGAAAGCAGCTGTCCGAAGGCAGCTACGATGTAAACCTCCGCCGGGTATTTCTTCAGCTCCTCAATGGCCTCGGGAGTCTTGATTCTCTTCGGCTGCATCAACGGGATTCCGTGCTCCGTGGCACAGTTCTTCACCGGAGACGGCACCGGCTCCCCGCTTCTCCCCTTGGGCTTATCGGGCTGGGTTACTACCGCCATAATCTCATGACCTGCCCGTATCAGTGCTCTTAAGGCCTCCGCAGCATAATCCGGAGTCCCCATAAATACTATTTTCATCCTTCTTCCTCTTCTTCCTCGTCATCCTGTTCTGTATCCAGCAGGGGGCCTTCCACCTTTTCAACATAGAGATGTCCGTCCAGATGGTCCAATTCATGACAGATTGCCCTTGCCAGAAGCTCCGTTCCCTCCAACTCTATGGGCTGCATATGAATATCCAGCGCAACCGCCTTTACATAATTAGGTCTGGTAACACAACCGCTCTTTCCGGGCACGCTTAGGCAGCCCTCCTGTCCCGTCTGTTCCCCACTGCTTTCCACAATTCTGGGATTAATCAGAATATGGGGATCCTCACCGGTGGTATCTATCACCACGATTCTTTTCAAGATTCCCACCTGGGGAGCTGCCAGGCCGACACCGTTTGCCTCATACATGGTATCCAACATGTCTTCAATCAACTCCTTCGTGCGGGGAGTCATTTCCGTTACCTCCTTGCACTTCTTCGTAAGTACTTCATCACCTATTTCCCGTATATTTCTGATTGCCATTTTTTGTCACATTGTGCCCCGGGGAGCACTCTCCTTCCTTTTGCGGGCCCATCCCTTATGCCCCGCTCTACATGGTATTCATGGGATCAAAATCAAACTGAACGGATTCGGTTCTGGACGGAATCTGCCCAAGCGTCTCCTCCAGCATGTCCTTTACCTTAATCAGTATATCATATTTTTCACTTTTCACATAGAATGCAAATCTAAAAATATCATTAATTCTGCTTATGGTGGCGGCAGCCGGCCCAATTACCTGCACCCCGCCCGGGTCACGGCTGTCGTGGTCCTGCTCCGGAAATAATTCCTTTCTGACCGCCTCTGCCAATCTCTCTGCCAGCTGTCCCCCATTCTCCTCCTTCGGGGAAAAAATCTGCACGGCCAGCATATGCGCAGCAGGCGGATATCCCCCCAGCTCACGGTACAACAGTTCTTCTCCGTAGAATCCCTCATAATCCTGAAGTGCTGCATATCTGACGGCATAGTGCTCCGGCTGGTACGTCTGAATTACCGCTTCTCCCGGCAGCTTTCCTCTCCCGGCTCTTCCAACGGCCTGGGTCAGAAGCTGAAAGGTTCTTTCTCCCGCGCGGTAATCATTTGCTCCTAGGGAGAGATCCGCTGCCAACACCCCCACCAGGGTCACCCTGGGGAAATCATGCCCCTTCACAATCATCTGCGTTCCAATCAACACATCCGCTTCCATATTGGCAAAGGCTGACAGAATTTTTTCGTAGCTGTCCCGTGTCTTCGTGGTATCTCCGTCCATTCTCAATGTGCGTACCCCCGGAAAAAGCTCTTTCAGCTTCTCCTCTATCTGCTGGGTTCCCGCCTTGAAACCGCCGATATATTTCGAGCCGCACTTGGGACATAAACCGGTCTTTTGCTGACTGTAACCGCAGTAATGACACTGTAGCATACCGTTCTTATGTTCTGACAGAGACACATCGCAATGGGGACATTTCATGACATGCCCGCAGGATCTGCAGGACACAAACCCGGCATACCCGCGCCGGTTTAAAAAAAGAATGCTCTGTTCCCCCTTCTGCAGTCTGTCCGCAAGCAATTCCTGCAGCTTTCTGCTGAAGATAGAACGATTTCCCTCCTTTAATTCCCTTCGAAGGTCCACCGTATACACGGTGGGAAGCTGTCCGCCAGTAAGACGTTCCCTCAGGGTAAACAGCTGATAATCTCCGGCATCTGCCCTGCTATACGCCTCCAGGGAAGGAGTTGCAGAGCCCAGAACCAGACTGGCTCCGTGAAGTCTTGCCACCTCTTCCGCAGTCTCTCTGGCGTGATATTTGGGAGCGGCTTCACTCTTATAGCTGCTCTCATGCTCCTCGTCCAGCACAATGACACCGATATTTGGGAAGGGCGTAAACAGCGCAGACCGTGGACCGATAATGACATCGATCTCGCCCCTTTTTGCCCGCTCACACTGGTCATATTTTTCTCCGGGAGAAAGGGTGGAATTCATCACACTCACCCGATTGCCAAACCGCCTGTAAAAGCGAAGCAGCGTCTGATAAGTCAAGGCAATCTCCGGAATGAGGAAAATCGCCTGTCTGCCGCGGCTTACCATCTCCTCGATAATCTTTATGTAAACCTCGGTCTTGCCGCTTCCGGTGATGCCGTGAATCAGATAAGTATCCGGCTTTCCCTCATCAAAATCGGCAATTACTTCATCTACAATCTGCTGCTGGGCCATGCTCAGTTCTATAGACTTTTCCTCTTCCTTCTCGGTTATCTGTGCCTCTGCAAGCTTCACCGGATTTCTCAGACTCTCTGTGCTGACAATTCGCAAGGCCCCCGCCTTCTCCAGACTTCGCACCGTCTGCATGGACACACCAAGTTTTGATGTCACCCACTCACAGGGAATGGTTTCCTGATTTAACAGTTCCTGTAAAAGGCGTTCCTTTGCCACCTGTTTCTTTCTCCGACTCTCACCGAGAAGGGAAAGAATTTCCTCCCGGCCCATCAGCCGCTCCAACGTTCGGTGTTCCAGCTTCTTCACAGACTGTTTGGCGGGTATTACCGTCTTCAGGGCCTGAATCATGGTGGAACCGTAATTTTTTCTGATCCAGGCAGCCAGAACAATCAGCTTTTGTTCTACACCCACACCGCCCTTTACCACTCCCAGTATATCCTTCGTTCTGGCAGGGTCAAACCGGCAGGTCTCCTGAATATCTATGACATAACCCTTCAACTGCCTGTTGCCGTTCCCGAAGGGAACTACCACGCACATCCCCACCTCCAAAGTGTCCCGAAGTCCCTCAGGTATCCGGTATTGGAAAGGCTTATCCAGTTTTTCATGAGAGATATCCACAATGATATCCGCGTATAACTCCGGCACCTGTTCTACTCCTTAAATATGCTGTAATCCGCCATCCAGAAGTTCCCGGATGATAACTCTTTCGTCCATCGGATATTTCTTTCCTTTTATTTCCTGATAATCCTCATGGCCCTTGCCCGCCAGAACGATAATATCCCCCTCCTGCGCATGAGAGATGACATAGGCAATGGCCTCTCTTCTGTCGCATATTTCCACATATCTTCCGGAGGTTTTATCAATCCCCGTCCTGATATCAGCGATGATATCAAGGGGCTCCTCATTTCTGGGATTATCGGAGGTAATCACCGTCAAATCCGCCAGCCTGCCGCTTACCTCTCCCATCTCAAAGCGCCTGAGTCTGGAACGGTTGCCGCCACAGCCGAAGAGGCAGACAAGTCTGTGAGGGTGATACTCCTGTAATGTGACAAGCAGGCTTTCCAATGCCATGGCATTATGTGCATAATCAATCAGCACTGTAAATTTGTCGGATACGGAAACCTTCTCGATTCTTCCCTTCACCCTTGCCTCCGTCAGGGCTCTGCAGATTCTTGCCTCTTCCACATGGAAATGCCTGCAGACAGCAATTGCGCACAAGGCATTATATACACTGAAACGACCCGGGGCAGAAACCTCCGCATCAAACTCCATCAGACCAGAAACATGGAAATCCACACCCAGCTTCCCCGGCATATGTACCAGCTTAAGGTCCTCTGCCCGAAGCATGTTATTCTTTCCCATACCATAGGTTTCCACCTGGCAGGTATGTCCTTCCAATACCCTCTCCACATGGGAATCATCTCCGTTTACGATGCCCACACGGCACTGCCGGAACAGAAGTCCCTTGCATGACAGATATTCCTCAAAACTGGTATGTTCATTGGGACCGATGTGGTCAGCCTCCAAATTCGTAAATATTCCGTAATCAAACATAAAGCCCTGGGTTCTGTGCATCATGAGAGCCTGAGAGGAAACCTCCATCACCACCGCCTCCAGTCCCGCCTCCGCCATCTCCGCAAAGGTCGCCTGAAGCACATAGGATTCCGGTGTGGTATTGGAAGCAGGAATGGTTTTCTCACCGATTATGGTCTCAATGGTACCTATCAATCCACATCTGATACCTGCATTCTCCAAAATCGCTCTTACAAGATAAGTGGTTGTGGTCTTGCCCTTGGTCCCGGTGATGCCAATCACCTTAAGTTTTTCCGCCGGATGTCCGAACCATGCAGCAGAAATAAAAGCCATGGCATATCTGGTATCCTGTACCTGAATAACAGTTACCTCTTCCTGCACATCAACCGGTCTCGAGACGATCAGAACTGCCGCCCCCTTCCCTGCAACCTCGGCCGCATAGTCATGTCCGTCAAAATTAGCTCCCCGGATACATATAAACAGACACCCGGGTACCACCTTTCGGGAATCATTCACAACCGCACTGATTTCTATATCCTCGCTGCCCTGTATGCAATCGTATGACAGCTCCTTCAACAACTCCCTGACCCTCACATTTTAACCCTGCCTTTCCGCATTCAGCCGTATATATTTATTTTACTCCAGTTTCGGCATTTATACCACTGTTTTTTTCTTGGCAGCCATTGCGGGCATGGAAGCTACTCTCTGTAAACAGCAAAAAGGCCCCGGCTTCACCGAGACCTTTTCGCTTTCTTATGAGGGGGGAGATAGTGAGTTCATCAACTATCCAAGACCTATAGTAAACAAAAAATGTGTACAAAGTGTGTCCATTGTATAATATAAATCTAAAAAGAATCATAAAAGATTCAAAAGCAAAAGTAAAAATAAAAGAAACAGCGTGCCCATAGGCACGCTGTCTCTTAACTTCAAATTATCTTATGTAGTTGTACAGTTCTCTCATGTTGATCTCATCAAACTCTTCGCTGTCAAATGTCATACCATTGAAGATGGTACCTGCATTTCTGATGTACCACTTGCCGTTCATCTTGATTACCTGGATGTCCTTGATAATCTCTGTCTTGTCTTCTTCGCCGTCATACTTAGCATAAATACGAAGCTCTACGTTGTAGCCCTCAGTAATCTTAATCTTTGAAAGAGCCTTGTAATAATTAATCGTCTCCTTCACATACTTCTTTGCATCGCTGACACTGATATCAAGGTTATCTGCCAAATCCTCGTAATCTTCCTTCTCGTAATCATTCAGATCCTCAATCTGATCCTTGTACATATCCTCATCGTCGTCATCATAATACTGCTCAGCGATTTCCTTCAGTTCCTTCTTCTTCATCTTCTCAGCGCTGCGGATATCGCACTTGGTAATCTTGAAGCCCTTGATATCATCATAGTAGTCATCAAGTTCCTTCTTGGCATCCTCGTATTCCTCTTTGGTATCCTTATCCTTCAGTCTGATGTTGAGCAGAGCCTCCTGATAATTATAGGAAACGGGGTCTGTCATCAGTTCACTGTAAGCCATAAGATCCGTGCTCTGCTTGTTAATCATCTTAACCAGCTTGTTGATGGGGGTCTTGTAGCTTCCGCCGCCTGCAAATACAGCAATAAGAATAATTACCAGTACTACGGCAACAGCAGCGATGATACCAATCAGCGCCTTGGAATTTCCCTTGCCGGCAGGTGCAGCACTATTTGCTGCCGTATTTTCCTTCTGGCAGTCGCATACACCGGAAGGTCCTATTTCCTTACCACATTTTTCACAAAAAGCCATAATATTCCTCTCCTCTTGGGTTTAATTTTTCCTCATTATATAACAATTTTTTATATAATTCAATATAAATTTTATATAAATGTAATGTATAGTTTTATTTCTTGGA
>JBJENR010000047.1:0-19482 GCA_051880315.1 Acetatifactor sp. | reverse complement strand
CCAATCTTTTTTCTTCGAAAAACAGCCAACTGATTTCCCTTAAGTTCAAAAAGATTCTTTCCATCTATGATGACTTCTCCCGAATCCGGTCGGTCCAAACCACCCATGATTTGAAGCAATGTTGACTTTCCGGAACCGGAACGTCCAACAATGGCTGTGAATTTTCCTCTCTCGATTTCCAGGTCCGTGTGGTCTACAGCTTTTACAACATTTTCGCCAACATAATAATACTTTACCAAATCCGATATTGTTACGATTCCGCTCATGCCAATGCCCTTCCTTTTCTGCTATTGATGTTCTCAATTTATGAGGTTGGTATCAGAAGCCCTGTATACCAAGTATCATCTTATCTCTTTGGCATTACAAAACCCTTACAGAAACTATTACAGTTTTGTAAAGGTCTTTCTTTTTTCAGAATCCGATACGGGAAGCATAATCTGAAAGATTGTTCCGCTCCCATTTTTTCTCTTAGCAACAATGGAACCGCCTTGTTGTTCTATAATACTTCTTGCAAGATACAGTCCTACACCTGCTCCTTCCTTTACAATATCCTTCGCATTGCTTCCCCGGTAGAAACGTTTGAAAATCTCATGTACTTCCCCTTCCGGAATACCGATTCCTTCATCCTCAACCTGAATCAGGACATGATTTATCAGACAGCTCACAGAAATATTTACCTTAGCTCCTTGTGCAGAATACTTTACTGCATTCTCAAGGATATTGACTAAAGCTTCCACTGTCCACTTATGATCATGCAGAGTTTCAACATCATTTTCCATATCCGCGCATATCGTTATATCCTTGGCACTTGCTTTTATGTATATCTGACTTACAGCTTCGCTAATCGTCTTCTTAATACTGCACTTTTCGTATTTAATCTGAATCATACTGTTTTCAAGGCGGGAAAGCTTCACCAGTTCATCCAGCAATGCTTCCATTTTAAGAATTTCCCGGGCTTCCGTTTCCATAAATGACTGTCTTTCTTCCTCAGACAAATCTGAGGAAAGCGACAATTCATGGCTCATTTTTATTGATGCCAGCGGTGTTTTTAACTGATGCGAAATATCTGTGATCAATGCTTTCGTGCTATTCTCTTCCTGCGCTAACTGCTCTTTCAGATTAGAAAAATAATATCCAAGTTCTCTTAACCGATCATACACATCCTCAAATTTTTGCGAACTGCTCTCCTCCGGTGCAGGAAGCATATCCACATTTCCATTCTGAAAATGAAGTAGCTGTTCATATATATAATTCAGTTCATTTTCTGCCTCTGTAAACTTTTGTTTATTTTCATAAGTTAATAAAAAATAGGTACCTGCCAAGGCTGTAACTGTCAGAAGCATAGCTACCATCATCATCAAAAAATCTGTATGAATATTCTTAGCTTCATAATAGGAAATGTTCTCGCTTAGTTCCTCTGCAAGTTCCGGATAAATCGTGGATAATTCCTTCTTTTGTTCTTCGCAGATTCTATTTTCATATAATACTTTACAGAAAAAATCGATATCAATAAAGCTATCGTACCTAGAATCAGGCAAATAATCCTTACTTTTTGTTTACCTTTCCTGTCCATAAGTATCCAAGTCCCCTTACATTTTCTATCCTGTCTATTCCAAGCTTATTCTTAAGACGACTGATATTTACTGTCACCGTGTTATCATCCACAAACTGCCCATCCAGCCCCCATACTTTTTCGAGAATACTTTCCTTGGATAGTATATGTCCTGCATTGTCAAGAAGAAAAATCAAAAGCTGTAACTCCGTTTTGCTTAGTGCAATTTGTGTCCCGGCTTTTTTTACCTGCATATCATTTATATACACTTCAATATTATCTGAAATATACACCCTTTTTCATTATTTCCTAATCTTCTCATAAAAGCATTTACTTTAGACATAAGAATATTAACCGAAAAAGGCTTGGTGATATAGTCATCTGCGCCCGTATCATATCCATTTACAATATTTATTTCCTGATCCATTGCTGTTAAATAGATCAAAACTGCATTGCTTTTCTCTCTTACAACTTTTCCAAATTCCAAACCACTGCCGTCCGGCAAAGTAATATCACTAATGACAAGGTCAATATCTTCTTTGCTAAATATTGATTTTGCTTCTAATATTGTACAAGCTGAAAACACATTATATCCTTCCTTGCTGAGCTTCAGACTGATTCCTCTGTTTAAGTTTTCATCATCTTCAAGTAATAAAATACTTTTCATCTCATTCTCCTTCGGTTAAAATCCAAAAATATTCAGCACCTTATCAGCTTTCTTTCATAATATAAGAATTTTGTATTTTTCTGCTTCGCTCACTTCTTGTATCTACAAAGCCTTTTCTTCACCAACGCACGAAGTATTGCATCCAAATACCCAGAAAGATATTTTCATGAAAAGCCCATCTTCCGCATAACTGTCATACACCCGAACCGCCGACACAACCATTTCTTCTCTCGTATACCTATTTGGGGGTGCCATTTCATTCCATAACCTCCATTCGTCACTGCATTTTCCACAAATGTATAAGGCGGACATTTTTATCATCCACATCCAAATTAACACTCAATATCCCATTATCTCATAAGCAGTATACTCATGACTAAAATGATATCCCAGTTTTTCAGCCAAAGCCACAGACCATTTATTCTGTGCATCCCAGCTTGGATATAAACCTCTTTTCAGACATTCAAAAATCAGTTTTGCACCACACGCATATGCCAGTCCTTTTCTTCGATGGTCTTCTCTGGTGTCGATTTCTATTTCAATACCCTCTTTGTATGTACTATAGGAGGAAGCTCCGGCCACCAATTGTCCGTCCTTTAATGCAACCACGCCCAAGCCTAACTCTTTATAGGTACCATAGTCCTTATATTGGGATACCAAATCATTTGCCCAGCCATTGTTCCGACACATACTATATTCTGCTTCTTCTATCATCTTTAGTTCATAACCATCCGGCAAGTTCAATACTGCCTGCTCCAATTTCACCACATCAAATATATTCGGCTCCTTTTTGATTGCGTACCTTGTAACCTTCTTCGCCTTATCGCCGTAACACTTTTCAATCAGTTCAGCCCATTCCCTGTTCTGCGGAACCATAATAATAAAGTCTTGTTTAAAGCTTTCGGGCTTAAATCTAATCAATTCTTCGCATGGATTGCCTGTATAAAAAGCAAAATCTCCTAATATTGCCATTGCAGCATCTTCTGAAAGATTAGTATATATTTCTCCCATTATGCCTTGTAAACAAGACCATATCAAAGTATCTTTCCAAGTATCAAACAAATTTATCTTAACATTCTTTTTCATAGGCAGTTCCCCTCCTTTGCCCTGACAAGTTCCTCATATTTTAACTGATAAGCAATCAACCTCGGAATATATTCCGGAGGAGTTCTTCTTGCTGCTTCCCAATCTTCTAATGTACGAACAGGGATGCCCGTATGCTCTGAAAACTCTTTGCGCGACATCCCTGTACCTTCTCTTAATTCTTTTATAGTCTTAGCTGTATCCATAGTTTCACCTCGCATTGCGTTTTATCTTACTAGTATATCATGCTTCTCGGCAATTCGCAATGTGTGTATAATTCTAACCCTACTATTCAAGTACTTTTTCAATTGCAATAATAGATTCTTCGTTCGCTCCTATCATTTCCACTGAAATTTTATTTACTATACCATCTTGTATTCGAATATATTGAAACCTTTTATAACATGGTCAGACCCCATAGTCATTGTGACTATATGTCATCTGATGAATTCGAAAAAATGTATGAGAGGGTGAAGACTCTGTCATGTCAGTAGCTTAGCCGACAGAACTTCTCATTTATTTTGTACTAAATCTTGACACAGGACCACCATTAAGCTTAATGATGTACCTTTATTACTTATCATTCAGGAAATATTTCAACCTGAACATTATTTTCCCGACAAAATTTAATAAATTCTCCGACATCATCTCCGCTGATTGTCGCAAAGAAAGTAATTTTACGATGGTTATACTTCCCCGCATCGTGCATATCATCGAGATAAACTTCACTATCCTGCTTGCTGTATGATACGTTAAGCTTCATATTATCTTTATAGATCATTCCGTCTCTGGCAGTGAGCATAACATCTATCTTTACCAAAGACTCCTGCCGAAGCTTTCTGGCTTTTTTTATTGACCAAACGGTGACCGGAATGATACATAAAAATTCAAGAAACATTGGTAATACAAGAAACCAAATATCCGCTATACACATTACATCAAATATGATAAAAAACAAAACCATCCATACTAAAATAGGTGCCGATAAGCGCAGCGTATCTTTGTCATTCAAAACACGAGTTGTTACTGTTACCCGATACATCTTTTTCTCCTTTCCGACAATTCATATAGCCGTTAACAACAGTCCCAACTATACAGTACATCGCCAAAATCCAGCTTACCTTACGTTTCTATATATGACGCTTTACTTAGCAGCTGCAGTCTTTAATATCATTGCAGGCAATACTACATTTCGACCATAGTCATATTTTTCCTGTTCCACATCTGTTCGACCTACCAAAGCGGCCCCTGTAGCAGAATTATCTGATACTACCAGAAGTGCAACTGTCGGTATCTCCAACAGATCTGCCATAAGATAAAGAGATGCTGTTTCCATCTCAATCAGGTCAGAATCAAACTCTTTTATTTCTTCAAGATGATAGTATTCCGTTGCAATTGAAGGTGTGCAAAATACAGATGCTTTCTTTAGTTCATAACCGCTTTCTTTGGCAATTCCAACAATCTTATCAATAAATGTCATATCAGGTTCTACCCTTTCAAAAAGAACAAAATCTTTGATTGAATCTTTTAGATAAGTATGTGTAAAGCCACCTGCAATCGAATAAGAAGGCGTGCACAAATCACCAAGCTCAAACTCCGGTTTCAATGCGCCAACTGCACCTATAAAAATCATTTTGTCAAAGGTTAGCTCTGCACATACCGCCACATGATCAATCAAATTAGAATCTGATGATGCAGTTTTTATCCATGCAATCTTAAGGTCATCTTTTTCAACGAGATATCCCGCAATATATGCGCCTTCCTTTAAGGTTGTAACCTTACAATAGCTATCCATCTTAAGTTTATACGGAGAATAGCTTGGTGCAACAACCAGAGCATCGTAGTGTTCATTCTTATCAAGACCGAAAGCAAGATATGCCATGTTATCAGAATTGTATTGATGGAATTTGTCCATTATTTCAATCATCCTCTTTTTCATGGTTGATTTCCCTCTAATTTGCTTTTTTTAAGGTTTTCGGTATGTAGCTGTAGATTTCGAATTCTATCAAAACATGCATTCAGCATAGCGTAATCCACTTCACCGTTTTCCCTGCAAATTGCTGTTGCTTCCACCGTAAAGTCACCCGAATAGCCATATTGTTCAAGTTTTTCAAAAAAGCCTGTAAAATCAATCTTTCCTGCTCCGACGGGAAGTGTTCTCAGATTGCTCCAGTCCATGTACCCACCATTATAGTCATTGATGTGCATGTGCGATATCAGACACTCGCGAAGCAGCCAATCCCACTCAGAGGAAAACAGTTCCATGGTCTGATTGTGAAACTCAGACATCTTGGTGTCAAAGACAAAGGTGGCGCCCCGGTATGCCTCGTGTACTCTTCTCATGTTTTCGAGAGGATTCTTGTTGTTACATACCACATTTTCAATCATCAATTCCACCTGGGAGGCCTTCGCCAAGTCATTCAGTACACCAAAGCGTTCGATATTTTGAGAAATGTTCTTATCAGAGACGATACCGTTCCAGAGATGAAGCACCATTTTATCTGCACCAATGGCATTAGCAATCTCGAGATTCACTCGAAAGCGTTCTATCCCGTTTTCGAAAACTGCCCGGTCCTCCTCATCAGTCATTCTGTATTCATGATATCCTGTCTCGTCAAACCATGCCTTCATACCACATAAAGATTCCCCCAGCGATTTGTGACAGTGCACCACCGGAATCCATAGCTGCAGTGGCTTAACAATTTGAATGAGCTTTGCCACATTTTCATACATCGTACTGTCCACCATGAACTCAAATCCATCGCAGTTTAGTTTATCCGCCATATCACCAAGCGCTACATATTTTTCCGGCGTTGTCCGCGGAAACAATGCTCCGGTCGAACATAATATTTTTCTCATAAGATGCTCCTATATTTTATGGGTTGTAATACGAATATCTGTCCTCTGATTCTTGATGGCAATCTGAAAATCATCCTCATAGATGATTTCCCCGGGAATATCATCACACTCAGACATATATAGCCGGGTTCCATATTTTCTTGCCATCTCATGATAAAAGGTCATTTCAGAATAAACCCGATTCCCCTCAAGTGTATCTTTAAACCAAGTGATAGCCTTGTCCGGATTGCCTTCGTCATAAAAGGGAGGCACCGGTAATACCTTTTCGAAATAGACTCGATTCTTCCAGTATTCTGCGGTTTCCTCCTCGGATAGAATACCTGCATCAACCAATTTACCAATTGCAGTAAAAATTCCTCTCGGCTGCTGCGTGATATATGCTATATCAGCAGTGTGAATACGATAGTATCTCATCCCTCTTCACCTACTTTCGTTAAGTCAATCCAATATCTTTTAATAATAGTACCTTCAACTTCAATGCTTTTTTCATAAATGCCGCCATTCGAAATAATAGTCTGTTCGCTGGCTTTATTGGTTTCATCACAGGTAACCAGCATTTTTTTGATACCCAATGCTCTTGCATTTCTGATGTTCAAACGAAGCATCTCTTTAGCATATCCTTTTCTTCTTTCTGAAGGACGAACCGAATAGCCAGTATGACCACCCCATGTTCCAAGAATAGGGTGATCAATGTGGTGTCTCAAATCAATAATCCCTACAATTCTGTCATCGCTTTTTCGTACTGCAAGATACATATCTGAAGGTACCGTTGTTCCTCCCTCATTACAAGTTTCCTCTCTATTTCTCAATTTGCAATTTCGAATCCATTCCTCTGCAGAATTACATTTATCAAGACAACCGCATCCTGCAAATTGATCTTCACTATTTGCATCATTATTAATTATCTCCTGACGGAAATTCCAAATGTCTTCAGCATATCTTATTTGAGGTTCTACCAACTCAATACTCAAGCAATCTGTCTCTATTATGTATTCATGCATGTTTTACCCCTCACTTTCTAATCTGATTGCTTTTACTATCTGGCCTAAATAATAAAATGACCACTTACCCAGAGAAGATAAGTGGCCAGCGTATACGTATATCCTATATATTCTGAAATTCTACTCTTCTCTGTATCCACTATCTTTACATACAACAACAAAACCATCCACGTGTCCTGCATGCTTGGCTACCACATTGACGTATGAAGATTTGGATACAAATCTGCTCATCCGAAGAATTTCCTTTCAAAAAATATTACGTTTAGGTTACTACTGTAATACTCAATTGTCAATCAGATTTTTAAATCATCTGAAAAAATCTCAATGCCTCCACAATCGCATCCTCTTTCTCCTTAGGACACTGTGGTTGCTTAGCATCTTTCAACTTCGGAAAATTATAATTCTCACGTTCTATAATGCCGTGTTTAGCTTTCACTTGCGCAATATAAAGGTTGCTTACCTTCACCCCGTCATTATGCTCAGCCACATATTTCTTAATTTCCTCATACGTTGCCTTACTCTGCGCAGCTGTCAAATCCATCTCATCCATATCAGCATCTACAGAGATATGATGCTTTGCTTCATGAAGTTCGGACAATAAGCATACAGTCTCCACATGCACCGTAACTCTCTGATGAACACGTTTCATCCACCACGTCACTCTCACATGAACACATTTTTTCATCTGCGTTCTGTCCGGTAATTACAACCTCATCAACAACTTCTACCAGCCTGTCCTTCATCTATGACACCTTCTTTCCATCCTCTGATTTTCCTGTTTCCTTCTGCTTCTCCTTAAATGCTTCTTTGGCGTGTGGTACTGTGCCCGTCTGATTGCCCTTTAATATAAAGGTCAGCTTATAAGGATCAGGTGTACCGTCTTCTTCATATCCACCGACATATACTTTTTCGATGATACTTTCAAATACGGTTCTGTCGAATTCATTCAGGATATCTTCTTTTTCCAGTGTCTCACGAAGCTCTGACATTCGCTTGTTTATATCATTTCTGGTATTGATACTGTCAGCTAAGATTTTACGCTTATCTGACAGGGTATGGAGTTTTCTGGTGAATTCCACCAGCTTTTCATCATACACTTCCTTTGTTATTGTACCATCAATCAGCATATCTGTCATTCTTGATTTTTTCGACTCCAGTGCTGAAATATCCTTATCAATCTGCTGTTTTCTTCGGATATTGTCATCGTTGTTTGCAGACTCCTCTACATAAGAAAGCACGACATCAAGTACATCATCGAAATTGCCTGCAAGTAACTTGAATGCATCTAAAAATGCCCCCTCAAGAATTGTCTCATCAATAGCCTTACAATTCGGGCAGTTGGCAATTCCATTCTTTGTAGCATTCATGCACTGCCATACCGGTTTCTCATATATGGAACTGCTGTGCCTTGTTCTTCTTGTAAGCTTATGCCCGCAATAGGCACATTCACACATACTGCTGAAAGCATACTGCCTTGTATACCGCTCCCTGTTTCCGGTTGTTTCAACCACCTTGTTCTTTGCCCTCTTTTTTCTTATCTTCTCAGCTTCATCCCAGATTTCACGGCTGACGATTGGTTCATGGTGATCCCTGATATAATATTGATTCTCCTCACCAAAATTTGCAAGCCTTCTTTTGGATATCGGGTCAGTGGTAAATGTTTTTCCAAGAAGAATGTCTCCCTTGTACTTCTCATTCTTAATTATTCCCATCACGCCATGGGTATGCCAGCTCACTTCGCCCTTTTTATTCTTTATTCCAAGCTCTATAAGTCGCTTGGCAATCGTTGTGGTTCCATACCCCTGCAGATACATGTCATATATCATTCTGACTGTCTGAGCCTCATCCTCATTAACGGATATGGTCTTTGTCTCTGGGTCATAATCATAACCGAAACAGCCATTAAATCCCACCATTTCTCCACGCTTCATTTTCATCTGAAGACCAATCTTAACATTCTGGGACAGGGATTCCACCTCCTGCTGTGCCAGTGAACTCATAATCGTAAGTAGAAGCTCTCCATTCATATCAAGAGTATTGATATTTTCTTTTTCAAAAAAAATAGCAATATTCTTATCCTTGAGCATCCTCACATAATTCAGTGTGTCCACTGTGTTTCTTGCAAATCTGGAAATTGACTTGGTAAGTATCATATCAATCTCACCATTCTGACATCTTGCAATCATCTCCTGAAATCCGTTTCTCTTATCCGTCTTGGTTCCGGTAATTGCCTCATCAGCAAATATCCCTGCATTGACCCATTCCGGATTATCCGCTATCTTCTGCTCATAATAAAGCTTCTGGGATTCAAAGCTTCCAAGCTGTTCATCCCCATCCGTGGATACCCTGCAATAAGCAGCCACACGGATTCTTTCCACTCTCACAGCATGACCACCTGCCCCATTACTGCTTCGGCTTCTGCTGTTTGGAGCGGTTCTTGTCTTTTCTAAAATCTGTACTTCGCCCATAAAATTCCTCCTGTTCTAAAAATGTTGTAACTGATATACAAAAATGACAGCAGCCAGAAGATTATTAATCATAACCTCTCTGCTTAGCGGTCATCATATCTTATTATCCAAATGTTAACGACTGTGTGAAAATATTTCACGCAGCTTCTCCAGAATCATCTACAATAAGAAATCTGGACTTTAACTTATCTTTCACAAAATGAAACTCTGTCTCTGTAATCTTACCCATGCGGTAAATCTTGCAAAGAACAGCTATACACTTTGCATATTCCATCTCCCTCGTCATATTCCGACACCTCCTTTTCTTCTTACTGCAACTAATCACCTTCTTTCCTATGGTTCATAGTGATTTGTTCTGACTGGCAAAAGTGATAGATATTTTGGCTTTCTACGCATCCTATGCTGTCAGCTTCTCAACTGACCTTTAGTCCCCTGATATTCATCATGACCTGTGGGCTACTCCTGCTCGAGTTCCTTTCCCACCCTTGACGGAAGTGTCTCTGTTGGCATAAGATACAGCTCATTTAATTGTCAATGTACAATGCCGGATACCCGGCTCAACTTCCAAAGTTTTTTATAGAACATTCGTTTGTTTCATGTTATAATCATCGTAACCGGTTTGCCATTTATTTGGCTTTACCCGGTTCCGATTTCATGGGATAATGATACCAATGAAAAGCATGGGAAAATATTGACGGCAACTTGACCATCAGTTGCCAAAACATTAGAAGTATTGTTGAAATGAGGAATATACTTGAAGAACAGACTTACCTTTGCGAATGTGATTAACATTCTGATTGAGAATATAAAGAAGACATACTCACAACACCAGCTTATCTGCGACCTTTTTTCCGTATATCTCGGAAGCAGAAATGCCGGTGATACGATATATTCTGAAGATAATACAATGTTCAGCCGCTGGTGTACCGGTACAAGACCGATACCTATAGAGATACTGCGTACTTACGAAGATGATGAGAACTTTGATGTGATGGAAGATGATTTCAAAAAAGAAATTATCCCAAATCTTATCAACGAATCCCTTGCCCGCACGCAGATGGAAGAACTGGTATGTGACAGTACACCTGTCATCGGAAGTAACAAAGCTTGTGAGCTTAATGACATTAAAGATAATGCTGCATTTTTCACACAGGTCATACGCTATGCAATACTCTCCGACCATGAGCACAGCGGGCAGTTCTCACCTGACCTATCAGATGACTTATTAAACTGTACGCTTCCTTCTGTTAACATGGAATTTACCGGAAGAAAAGAAGAATTGAAGCAATGTGCAAAGCTTTTACAGGATAACAATGTTGTATTTATAAATGGAGTTGCAGGGATTGGAAAAAGTGAATTTGCAAAGTGCTATGCAAGAAAGAACTACAAAAAATATACCAATATCATCTATATGTACTATTCCGGCAGTCTGAGGCAGAACATCATACAGATGGACTTTGCCGATGATACAGATGATTTTTCGGAAGATGTCCTCTTCGAAAAACACTATGCCATCTTAAAGAAGCTTCGTAGTGACAGCCTTATTATACTGGATAACTTCAATGTACTTCCAAAAGATGAACCGCTGTTCAAAGAATTTGCACAGAACCATTTTAAGCTGCTCATCACCACCAGATGCCATCTGAAAAACTATCCAGTGCTCATATTAACAGAACTGGATAAAGATACTGAACTGACACAGCTTTTCTTTATGCACTGCCCTTCTGCAAAAGGGGATGCAAATACTGTATCAAAAATCATTGACACCCTACACTGTCATACCCTGACAGTGATACTTGCTGCGCTCTCACTTTCCGCAAGCGGTATGGAAGCCGATGAACTGCTCTATGAATTACAGACCTGCGGGCTTAATCTATCCTCCGGGGAAGATGTGGAATTATATAAAGACGGCGATTATACAGACGGGCTTATGACAGAACACTTGCGTAAGCTGTTACAGCTTGGTAAATTGTCCAATTCCCGATTGGACATTCTGCGCAACCTTTCATTGCTTCCATTATCCGGCGTGCTGAAAGCATCTTTTAAAAGCTGGCTAAAACTGACAGACCTTAATGACGTCAATTGTCTGGTAAAATATGGATTTATCAATGACGATTCCGAAAACCGTACCATCAGTCTGCATCCGCTGATACAGGAAGTCGTGCTCCTTGAGACGGCACCTGCTGTATCAACCTGTCGCACCCTCATAGACAGTCTTCATCTTATCTGTCTTGTACACGGTCTGGAAGTAAGAAAGCCCAAGAATGTCATAGACTCCCTGATAAGTGTCACTGAACACATTAACATGGATGAGCCTGCCGTATTCCTGCTCTTTTTACAGGACATGTTCCCATATATGGAAAAATATCTTGTAACAAAGTACCTGCCAAAGCTGGTGGCACGCATAGAATTTGTTATGGGAGAAATAAAGTATTCTGATGAAAATACCTCACTCTGCGACAGAGCATTGCTCTTAGACTACAAGGCAGAATTATTCTATGTGAAGAAAGACTATGCCAACGCCATAAAGAAAAGACAGAAAGCCATCTCCATATTGGAATCCCTGCATACAGAAAAAGCAGACCTGCGTACTGCAAGCCTGCTCTCTAATCTGTATAATAATCTTTCCAATGTGTATCTGATGATGAAAAAACCAAAGGAAACTGCTGAAGCCTTAAAGACTGCCATAAACATCCGCCATAAATGTGCACATCTTGGACTTATTGAATCCCACGATATGCTCCAGCAAATGTTAAACCTTTCCAATATGCTCGTTCTCTCCAAGGAAAATGAGATGGCATTGCAGGTACTGTCAACTTATGAAGCTCTTGTACTTGAATACGAAGGCTCACACTCTTTTGATTACGGTGTATGTGAACTCATGCATGGCGTCATTGCGCTTTCTGCCGAAAATGCAACAGAAGCCGAAAACCGCCTTCTTTCAGCCGAATCCATCATTGGTGACACCATGGGATACGACAATGATTATATGAAATCTGTGTATCGGTATCTTCATAATCTTTATGCAAGATGGCATAATCCGGAACTGGCATTGGAATATCGAAACAAATTATTGTCGCCAAACCATAATGGCTTCCTTCCATAACCGCTTAACATTTAGAATGATTCCCCGGAAAATGCGATAAATCATAAAAAACGGTATCAGTATGTTTGTCCGGTAACAAATGGATAGTATGTTTTAATGAATGATATGGGCAGGAACAATCTGCGAACGAAATTCATCTTATTCGTTATCTTGCCCTCATCAACCTGCATTTTATGAAGCTTTTTGTTAATTCCAGATTTTGCATAAGTTTCCATAGTTTCCTGCAAACATACTATCACAAAGCATGCTGTATTCTTCTTTATCTAACTAAATGATTTTTCTTCATTCGAGCATCTTATCGCGAGTTTTGCTTCCTCATATAGGACATAGTATCCATTGCATCTCATTCAATATATCTTTCTCAAATTATCTTCTCCTATTTGTCTTTTAACAGTAAGACTAATATTGCAGTTATGTTTTTACTTGTTACTTAAAGTCAGATACCATGCACCTGAAATGCGAACAAAATTTAATTCACGAGTTGTTGTTTCTCCGCCATTAGTAATTTTTAAAGAAATACTGGCATTATCGCCATTTCGTTCATAACCGGCAAATTTTATAGAATATCTTTCGACCGAAGTGTTTTCCTCTTTACTGTCCTTGTCTGCTTCGGAGGACAAAATTTTATCTAATAAATCTTCTGCTGACATTCCGGTAAATCCCATAACCAATTCAATCTTATTCGACATATCTGGTTCAATGCACTCAAGTACGGTTTCAACATCTTTATCTTTAACCGCCGACATCATTTTTACTACAGTCGGAAATGGAGAATTCTTATACCAAATAAAAGCTCCTATGCCTGCACACAAAATAAGTGATAATATAGAAACCGTCACAATGATGAGAATTTTCTTTTTCTTGGATTTTGCTTTACTCATACATATTCACCTACTTAATAGGAACAGGCTCCGGTCAGCTCTTTAATCGGAGCCTGTTCAGCCGTTTTATTCCGTTCTCAATGCTATAACCGGATCTTTTTTCGCAGCTTTTTTAGCCGGCAACAGCCCACCGATGATCGTAATTAAAATGCTGATTGCAATCAGGATTAAGGAAGATGCCCATGGCAACTGTGCTTCAAGATCCGCCAGTCCACTCAATTTTTCAATGATTGAGTTGATCGGGATAAGAGCCAAGAGCGATACTCCGATACCAATCAATCCGGCGCAACAGCCGATGATGAAGGTTTCTGCATTGAATACTTGCGAAACATTGCGTTTGGACGCACCGAGCGCTCGGAGTATACCGATTTCCTTTGTACGTTCCATAACTGAAATGTGCGTGATAATTCCAATCATAATGCAGGAAACAATCAGGGAAATCGCCACAAAAGCAACCAGCACATAGGAAATACCGTTAATAATCGTTGTGATAGACGAGGTCAGCATAGCCACATAGTCCGTATAGGTGATATGATTATCTTCCGATGCGGTTTCATTATATTGTTCAATGCAGGCGGCAATGGCGTCCTTATTTTCGAAACTGTCTGTATAAATGCTGATGGACGCAGGCGCATCAAAGCTAACCTTACCAAAGGCTTTCAGATTATCCTCATAGGTAGAGCCGGCGATGTACTCGTCATAAACCTTTAACAGAACTTCTTTATCAGGATCGCCTGCAAGCCAGCGATCAAGCGCTGCCGCCATAGCTGTTTCGTCCATTACCATATTGCCTGCAGCCGCTCCGTTTTGTTCTGCTCCGGTATTGCCTGTCTCTGAATTAGACGATGCATAATACATCATCAGCTTATAGAAAGACGCTTTTTCCGAAATGCCAAGTGAGCTTAAATATTCCTTTGCGTCGTTTGCTTTCGCCTCATCATCTGGGGATTCAAATTTCATACCGGTAAGCACATTGATTCCATTATCCGCTTCCTGTGCCTTTATAACAGCGCTTTCGTCTGTGTGGGTAATCACATAGTCCGTAAGCCCCGATGTATACGCCACAGTAGTAGAAATGCTTGCGTTTTCGGTATTCTCCTTTGGTCGAATTACACCGGTAATTTTCAATTCCAAGGCATTTTTAAGCAAGTCTTCTTCGTTCAGCGTGATGTCATCAATATAGGTGAAGGTACCGTTTTCATTCTCAATATAATGATCGCAGGCTGGAACGAGATAGAAGGTATGACCGCAAATGTCTTCATATTCAAAGCTGATTTCATCGGCAGTCTCGCCGCCTTCTATTTTTTTGACAGCCGCTTCATACTGTTCTTCCGTAATAAGGCCTAACTGATAAAGCGTACTTGCTGAAATACCGTTATTCTCATTCAAAACAAGGATGACTTCGTTATATTCTTCCGGCCAAGCGCCATACAGCACATCGTAACTGTCAGTAATCACCTGACTGACAGCTTTCCCGTCTGATCCAACCATAAGCTCGGAGAAGTTAGCTGCGCCGGAGGAAGAACCGCCGCCAAGGGCAGCAGAACCTTTTAGTTTACTCAGGATTCCCGCCTGTCCCTTGTT
Organism: Acetatifactor sp.; assembly: GCA_051880315.1. Taxonomy (GTDB): domain Bacteria; phylum Bacillota; class Clostridia; order Lachnospirales; family Lachnospiraceae; genus Acetatifactor. Next base: position 4,281 of record JBJENR010000047.1, on the reverse strand, counting down.
ACCACCGCTCATTGGTGCAGAGGTCGCCTCGATTTCGCTGTCGCTGTCAATCAGCTTTCCGTCTGCGTCGTGAGAATAAACGCTGAAATTCACATCATAAGTGTAAATGATACCGTTTTCACCGAGATACTGTCTTATTTCGCTGTCAGGATTGTCCAGATACTTTTTAAATTCGGTTAGATTGTTTTCCACGATATTAGAGGAAATCTTTTCACTGGTTTCAATATCTTTGTAATCCGCAAATACACCGTTGCGATGTTCGTTTTCAGTCTTGTTTGTACCGCGCCTTTCGCCTACAATTTCACCGCGCATCCCCATGGCACCTGAAACATCAATGGTTTCACTGCTAATCGTAATCGGATAAGAAGCCATTGTGTCTTTCTGAACATCTGCAATGTAAGCGTTCATTCCCGTAGAAAGGGCAAGGATCAGGGCAATTCCGATAATACCGATAGACCCAGCGAAAGACGTGAGCAGTGTGCGTCCCTTTTTCGTCCGCAGATTGTTGAAGGAAAGGGACAGCGCTGTAAAAAAGGACATGGAAATTTTCTTTCGCTTTTTCGGTTCCGCCGGAGCTTCTTTTTCCATATAGGGATTGGAATCACCAGTAATCTGACCGTCCCGCAGCTTTACGATGCGCGTGGAATACTCTTCTGCCAGCTCCGGGTTATGCGTAACCATAATCACCAGTTTGTCTTTTGCAATTTCTTTCAGCAGTTCCATAATCTGCACGCTGGTTTCGGAATCCAAAGCGCCGGTCGGTTCGTCGGCTAACAGAATATCAGGATTGTTGATCAGCGCGCGGGCGATTGCTACGCGCTGCATTTGTCCGCCGGACATCTGATTCGGCTTTTTGTGCAGATGATCGCCAAGCCCTACTTTTTTCAATACGGCAATCGCTCTTTGCTTGCGTTCCTTTTTAGAAACGCCGGCTAAGGTCAGTGCCATTTCCACATTAGCGAGTACGCTTTGGTGAGGAATCAGATTATAGCTTTGAAAAATAAAGCCGATAGAGTTATTGCGATAAAAATCCCAATCCGCATCCTTATATTTTTTTGTAGACACGCCGTTAATAATCAAATCGCCGCTGGTATAGCGGTCAAGTCCGCCGATAATATTGAGCATCGTTGTTTTTCCCGAACCGCTTTGTCCGAGAATAGAGACGAATTCGTTTTCCCGGAAATTGATGCTGACGCCTTTCAGAGCGTCCTGCTTCATATCTCCGGTTACATAAGTTTTTACAATGTTATTCAGTTGTAACATAAAACTACCTCCTGTTCTTGTGCCGATAGTATATCAAATCAAGATAAACTCACGGACACGCGAAGATAAACACAAGATAAACTTGAAATTTTTCCAAAAATCCAATTTTATTTATGTTGGCGTGTCTTTTACATGATATAATAAAAAAAGAATTACAAGGAGGGTGTGATTATGTTTCATATTCTTGTCGTAGAAGATAACGCCGATATGCGGGAGCTGTTTTGCACGGTTCTTTCCGACAGCGGATATCAATGCATTCCCGCAGCAGATGGTTTGGAAGCATTGGAAATTATAGATAAAGAGTATATTGACCTGATTATAGCCGACATTATGATGCCGGGTATGGATGGATATGAGCTTACCAAGGCTGTGCGAGAAGCAAGAATGGAGTTTCCTATTCTGATGGTTACCGCCAAGGATCAGTTTGACGATATGCAAAAGGGATTTCGCGCCGGAACGGATGATTATATGATAAAACCGATCAATGTAAAAGAGCTTGTTCTGCGTGTGGAAGCTCTTTTACGCCGTGCAAAAATTCAGAGCGAGAAGAAGATTACAGTCGGAGACACTGTACTCAACTATGATGCTCTGACGGTTACGATACACGGTGAAGAAACAATTTTACCGCAGAAAGAATTCTATCTGCTATATAAGCTCCTGTCTTACCCAAATAAAATTTTTACTCGTCCGCAGCTTATGGACGAAATATGGGGAATGTTCAGTGAAACAGACGAGCGCACGGTAAACACCCACATCAACCGTTTGCGGGACAGATTTTCGGACTGCACGGATTTTGAAATCGTCACTGTCCGGGGACTTGGATATAAGGCGGTGAAAAAAGTTGAGTAAAAAACCGCATTCTAAATTATGGCTCTATTTTGCCGGACTGGTTTTCGCAACAATCGCAGCCGTTTTTTTGCTAATCACCATGCTGTGGCTTGTGCTTTACAAATTTCAGATTATTTCGGTTGATCCGCGTATCAGACATATTCCAATTCTCGTTTTACTCGCAGGAAGTCTGCTGATCGGATGCGCTGTCGCCGTGTACGTCGGCAAGCTAATCATTCGTCCCGTTCAGAATATCAGCAATGCGTTTGACGAGCTTTCTAAGGGAAATTTTGAGGTTAAGGTTTCCGAAAACGAGCAGATTATGGAAATCCGGGAAATGGCTCAGCGTTTTAATGCCATGACCTACGATTTATCTCATATTGAAACATTGCGCAGCGATTTTGTAGCAAATGTTTCTCATGAGTTCAAAACGCCGATTGCAGCAATCGAAGGATATGCGACACTTTTGCAAAACCACAGGTTGTCAAATGAAAAGCACGATCATTATGTAGAAAAAATTTTGGAAAACTCCCGCAGGCTCACAAACCTTTCCGGCAATATTTTAATGCTGTCTAAGTTAGAAAATCAGGAAACGGTTTTGAATAATAAGGAATTTCGCATAGACGAACAGCTTCGGAAATCCGTCTTAGTGTTGGAAAACAAATGGGCGGAGAAAAATATTGAATTCGATATGGAGATGCCAAAACAAATCTATTACGGGAGCGAACAGCTTTTATGCCAGGTATGGATCAATATTCTGGACAACGCCATTAAGCATTCGCCAAACGGCGGAGTTATCCATATTAACATTCGACAGACGGATGCCATGCTTACCGTCACGATTACAGATCATGGCGACGGGATGTCGGAAGAAGTGCAAAAGCACATGATGGAAAAATTTTATCAGGGAGACACCTCTCGCAAAGCAGAGGGAAACGGTCTCGGTCTCGCCCTTGTAAAACGAATTGTTGAATTGTGCAAAGGAACTATCACGGTAGATAGTTCTCTGGGAAAAGGCGCGGCATTCTCCGTCTCTCTTCCAAAAAAATGATAAACAGTGTAATATCACGTTCCAGTTTACCGTGAGTTGTCCTTCATATGGTATACTTCCGATGTAAAAAAGAAAAATTGCACTTTCAGGAGGTAGCCATATGGTACTTTATTTCAGCGGAACGGGAAACAGCCGTTATGTCGCAAAGAGGATTGCGGAAATTTCAGGGGATGATCTCATCTCGATCGGTCAAAAAATCAAAAGTGGCGACTACAACGCAATCCGATCGGAAAAGCCGTTTGTTTTTGTCGGTCCGGTATACGCAGGCAGACTTCCGCGTGTGATGGAAGAATATATCCGTAAGGTGAATTTCAGCGGAACACCAAAAACCTACTTTGTCGGCACCTGTGCGGCAACACCTTGGTTTACAGTTCAGTATGTGGAAAAATTGTGCGGTGAAAAAGAGTTCTCACTGTTAGGCTTTAACTCTGTTATTATGCCGCAAGGTTATCTTGCTGGTGGCGGCACACAGCCCAAAGAGGTCAATGATAAAATTTTGAAAGATGCCGAACCGAAAATCACAAAGATTGCAGAAACGATACGGGATAAGCAGCCCCTGCCCAAAGAGCAGCCGGGGAAAGCGATTATGTCAAAACTGCTGAATCCTATTATGTATTCCATGATGATCAGTGCGAAAAACTTTGCCGTGACAGATAAATGTACCGGATGTGGCAAATGTGAAGAACGCTGTCCATTGAATAATGTGAAACTGATAAAAAACAAACCCGTTTGGGGAAAAGATTGCACCCATTGTATGGCGTGTATTTCTGGATGTCCAGCGGAAGCCATCGAATACGGAAAGAAAACACAAGGAAAACCTAGATATTATCTTGGGGATGAATAATTTCCGTCTGCGATATATTATTTGAAAATCTTATAGATTTAACTCATGTTATTCTGAGGAAAAATTGAGTTAAACTGTCCTTTTGATTTTTTCTTCCATTTCGACAAAGCCAGAACCTATGGTAGCAAATTTAGCATCGGACTGTCGTCTATTACGAAAGCTACGGTTGAAAAACAGCATGGGCTCTATTGCTGTTAAGCATCTTAGAAATAGAATGATACGGTTTCAGGTTAGGTATAAGGTTAGGTATAAGGTTAGGTATAAGATTCGGAAAATCATCGAGAATTATTTGGGT
>JBJENR010000046.1:0-19865 GCA_051880315.1 Acetatifactor sp. | reverse complement strand
CCATTTGTATATATTAGATTTCACATACCAATCTTTATGCATACCCTGTTATTCATTTTACATTATTCGACACTATTAGACAAGATAAAATACTCAAAACGATATAACCTTACGCAATCGTATCATACGTCACCGACAAATTCGATGACCCTGCCTTCAATATCCACTGCTACCGAGCCCAAAATCTGAATAGGATTGCCACCGGTGAGATATTTACAAATTGCCCGCGCTGTCAGACCGCTCGTTTGGGCGATATCGGCTTTAGAACAACACCCCATGCCGGACTACCTTTTTTCATTATACTTGCTCTGCAAATTACTTTTCTTTACCCCAAAACACCCTTCTTGATATCATCCGTAAAAAATATTATCATGAAATCACCGAACCTTTTTAGAATTTTCGAGACTTATTAAGCGTAAATCGATTTACAAGAGGTAAACCTATGAACGAACACATTACAAACGAGCTGGTTGAGGCTACCTATCTGTTTTGTGTAAAGCGCATTTCCGATACCGAAGCTGCAAGGAATTTGTCCCAGGATATACTGTACGAGGCGATTCGCAATATTGCAGGCGGAAAGGAATTTGTAAGCTTCTATTCGTGGTATTGGAAAATGGCAAGAAATAAGTATGCGGATTACATAGCTCATAAACAGAATGATACCCTGCCGATAGAAACCGTAGGCGGTATGGCGGCCGAAATACCGGAGCCTATTGAAAGCATTGTCGCCGCCGAAGAACTATCACAGCTCAACTTTTCCCTTTCCAGGCTTGCCTCCATTCACCGCGAAACCATTATACGCTTTTATCTGCAAGAACAGCCTGTTTCACAGATTGCCAAAGAACTGGGCATTCCCGCGGGTACTGTGAAAAGACGACTGTTCGACGCAAAGAAAAATCTGAAAGAGAGGTTTGATAATATGAATCCTATTGGAAAGACAGCCTATGCTCCTGTTGATGTCGACTGGTTCTGGGGCTATTCGGCAATGAAGGCTTCGCTTCTTATGAACAGTTCTAAAATTTGTCCGCAGATTATGGTTATCTGTAGAAAGGAAGCAAAAACCGTAAATGACATTGCCGACGAAATGGGTATTGCTCCCGTTTATCTGGAGGAAATACTTGAAAAAATGGAGAAAGAGCAGCTTCTGAAATCGCCCGTAAAGGGAAAATATTTGGCGAACTGCTGTATATTTCCACGGGATGTATATGTAAAGGCAGAGCTTTATGCCTGTGATGCTTTTCATGACAACAGGTTCCCGGAACGCATCACAGAGAAGCTTCTTGGTCTGAAAGACCGGATTACATCACTTGACTTCTACGGAAAACAATTTGATTACAATTACTTAATGTGGATTTTATATGTGCAGGCAGCTTATGCAATGAGTGATATTGGTGGAAAATATTATCTCAGAAAGCACAGCGACAGATATCCCAAAGAGGCGGATAGACAATACAATCTTACAATGCATTATGTACTGCCTGATGATAAATTTGACTGCTCCGTCTATGACAAGCTGCGTACAGTATCCTGGTCCTGCCTTGGACAAAGTTTCAATACAACAGCCTATGGTAAAGTATCTTATCAAAACGATTTTGAAATGGCTCCATTTCCGCATGATTGTAATGATGACAATGACGGACATAAGGGACGCGACAAGTGGGTCGATGGAACAAACATCTCGCTGCTTCTTGACCTTGCCGCAAATCCGAAAAAAACGCTGACCGTATATGAGGAAGAAAAAGCAGCCGAGTTTCTGAAAAACGGATTGCTGAAAAAGGAAAGCGACGGACTTATGGTTCAACTTCCAATTTTGAAAACCGAAACTGCGAATCAGATATTGAAGCTGATAAAAGCTGAGTTGACCGAGCTTACGGAAGAATATGTTGACCTTGTGAGCAAGGGACTTGAAGAACTTCTTTTACCCTATGTCCGCAAGGATATGATGAATTGCTTCATCAACTGGGATATGCATAGCTTTTTTGAACCAAAAGGTGCCCTTTTCTACTACGGCTGGGATAAAAGCCTTGCACAGCCGAAGGATTACAGCACTTCTGCAGCAGGACTTTATATACTGAAAGAATAGCCTATACGCAAAACTCCTTTTTTGAGTATTTTTCCAATCAATGATTCCGGATGCTAGGTTCCTGTGTCAGTACCCAATCCGCACAGGAACCTGGCATCCCATTTTATTACCGATTCAACTCAAAGTGGACTCCCCGCATTCGATTGATACAACACCATGCGTCTAACGGTCTGATTTCAGAGCAGAATCGCTGCTCCGCAGCCAATATTGAACCGCTTCGATTTTGATTTTCCTCGCCAAAAGCATTCTCTATTTTTTCCCTTAGCTTATCCATCAGTTCTACGGACGAAGCCTCCTGATCCGTTAAGATGGACTCCATTATCCACGAAAGAGTATTCAATTGGTCCGCCGTGGAAAGAGCAGTCAAATGTGTGATGTCCGCGCTGAAGTCATCAAGCACAATCTTTTTTTCATTCTCCGTCACAACTGAACGGAAGAACAAAAACGCCTGACTCGTCTGTGGCGCTTTCAGCCGTCTCAATTGCATCCATTCTGCTTTCCTCGCCTCTCGTACTTTTTCGATGAATAGTTTCTGCACCCGGCTCGTAATGATCTGTGGTACATATTGTTCCATCAGGATTACAGTGTCGGCGTATGCCAAATATGCACTGGATCCACCTATTACCAAAATGCTCGACACACCACATTCTTCATACAATTCTTCCACACGATCTGTGAAAGGAATGATAGGCTCGTTTGGCACGATTCTCCTCATATTTCTATCTCTGATCAAGAAATTAGTCGCACTTTTGTCCTCATCAATCATTAAAAGCTTTGCCCCACCGCAAACCGCTTCCACAATATTGGCAGCCTGAGAAACGCTTCCGCTGGCGTGTTTTGTACAAAATCTCTCCATCGTCTCCTCTCCGCCCAGTTTGCGAAAAAATGGGGTCAGATTCACACTTTCAACCATTCTTCCATCTTCTGCATCCACCTTTAATGCATCTCTGTCAGTCAGAACATATTCCCTTCCATCCCCGGGTATATGATGATAGATTCCCTGCTCAATGGCATCCAGCAGTGTAGACTTGCCCGAATATCCACCTCCTGTAATAACGGTGATTCCCTTCCGAATTCCCATTCCAATGATTTTCTCTCCCCTGTCTAAGGGAATTTCCGTCCTCAATTCTTGCGGCGACACAAAGGGAATCGCGCTCTTCAAGGGTTTTTCCGTGTCCCCCTCTCTCGGCAAAATGCTACCATCTGCAATAAAGGCACATAAACCGTTCTCTTCCATATATTTTTGGATTCTTCTCTGCTTCTCATAGGTTGTAATCCACAATTGAATTTCCTCTGTATCCATCTGCCTGAGCTCTGTTTCAATACATTCCAGAAGAGCCTTCATTGCACGTACAGCCGCTTTTCCATTCACCGACACGGCATTTACCAATGGTACGGTAAAATGGACACACAGAACAAAGCATTGCCTGGCTTGATCATATCTGCAGCCACTCTTTTTCTCCATGCAGCCGTCCGGACTTTGGATTGTAAATGATGCCTTCTCCCGGGTATTCTTCTTATCGTTTTGATACTCTGCTTCCAATTCTCTGATTGCCGGTGAAAGACGATAGAGCAAATAGTTTTCCAAGGGAACGGATTCTTCGAACCGGATTTTCTCAAAATACCTGTCCGGAATCGCCACAAAAAGGAGCAGCTTTTCAGAATTCCGAAATCCCGTTCCCTGGCACCAGAAATTCATGTCCTTGTATGTAAATATTTTTTCCTCCTCATCCGGATCGTTTGCATTGGTATTGTACAGCCAGTGCAGTTCTGTTTTACTTTTTCCTTGCATGGAAATTAAAATACGTTTCAATCTGTTCATTCCTTATCATCCTTCTTTCTTGTTTTCGCTTACTACGTTTTCATGTGGCGTAATCAAATTGGCAGAAGGACGATTTTATTACACAAAAAACGCACCCGATTTCATCGGATGCGTCACACATTACTTGAACAGATACTTTATCTGGCAAAAATATCGGTAATTAATATGTCATCGGATACTATCGGAAATAAAATCGTCGTATACAGTTTTTTCATATTAATCACGTATAATCCAATTATCCTCTTTTGAGGGTAATGGATTATTCTCCTTTCTCCCAATCTCTTGGGTTTTATTGAATACTCCATTATAATACTTAAAGCACTGTGGATCTGTACCTATATTATTACAGCTTTGACTGTTCGGAGGTGACTCAGACCACAGCTTTTCGTCTATTACTGGTAATTAGTTTGTTAACGCTTGACGTTTCTATTTACGTGATTACACAGCCGAATTCTCTGTGGAAGACAGCAGTGCTAAATATTATTTCAGGAGGTAAATCTCTATGTCCATGTACTTTGTTGGAATTGACATTTCCAAGTACAAACATGATTGCTGCATCATTTCTGCAGCCGACCAGCAGATTGTTTCTAAATTTACCATTACTAATGACAAAGATGGTTTTGAACATCTGCTTACTACTTTTAATTCTCTCTCCAATCCTGAGGATATAAAAATAGGGTTTGAATCAACTTCCCATTATGCCCTCAATCTCGAACTTTTCCTCGAAAACGCTCACCACAGCTTTATGGAAATTAATCCAGTTCTCATCAAGGAATATAAAAAGTCTACAACTTTAAGGCGAACCAAAACCGATTCTGTTGACTGCGAATCAATAGCACGGTGGTTAATGACAGTTGAGTACAAACCCCATTCAAAAGGATTTTACCACGCTTATTCCTTAAAGTCACTAACCCGTTTACGAGACAGACTGATTCGACAGCGTTCTTTTTATCTTGTAAAGATCACAAATGTTTTAGATCATACCTTTCCGGAATTTAAACCATTTTTCAATGAGCGTCTTTCCAAAACGGCCATCTATCTACTTGAAAACTACGGCTCGGCCGAAAAAATGGCTCATATGAATTCTGCATCTTATGACAAGATCCGTTGTATTTCAAGAGGTAAGTTTTCTATACAACAGTTCCTTCGTTTGAAAGAACTGGCTGCCAACACAGTCGGTGTCAATAATTCTATCTTTGACATTGAATTAAACAGTTTACTGACCCTGTACAACTCTCTCTGCAAGGAAATCAAAGCCCTTGAAGCCGAGATTACCAGACTTATTGAAGAAGTACATCCTCACTATATGTCCATTCCCGGTATCGGTCCTATTTCAGCAGCTGTTATTTATGCTGAATATGGTGACATATCAAACTTTTCAAATCCCGGTCAGATGCTTGCTTTTGCCGGAATCGAACCCGGCATTAACGATTCTGGAACAGAATCTCATGGTGGCAGAATGGTGAAGCATGGTTCTTCACAGCTTCGTTACGTTCTTCTTAATGCCTGCCTTCCTTTAATCCGTTTTGATATAACCTTTGCAACCTACTATGCAAAGAAACGTGCAGAAGGCAAAAAGCACAGGGTAGCTATTACTCATGTAGCAAAGAAACTGATCAGAGTCATCTACGCATTGGAGAGGCAAGATGTAGACTTTAACACTCAGAAACTTCGCTAAGAGCTATTCCTACATATATTTATCTATCCATCTGAAATACGGCGTATTCAGATGGTTTATTAAGGTTACCCATTTTTATAAATCAAAAATCTTTCAAAAAACACTTGACTATTTATAGTTTGTCACCTCCATCATCATAATTCGAGCACATTATAGCATGTAATCGCAAAAATTACAACGTTCTTTGGGGCGCAAATCACACTTTTTACGCATGAGCAGCCTCTATAATGTCACCCAATTCACTTCTCTTAGCGTAAATTGCAATCTACGATGTCAAAATCAGTAAAGACAATATGACCGGATTATTTACCTTTTTCTGTTAGAGGTCGCAATTTGCGACCTCTAATCCATATCCATTAAAACTTAAATATCATTCTTCACAATTTTATGACAGTATTCATCAAACATCACGTGTTCTGAAAGATTGGTATAGATATCCAGCGTTGTTTCAATTCCTGCATGACCCATGAGCCGCTGTATAACCTTTATGGGCAATGACAAGTCTTTTTATGATTATAACAGAAAATCGAGTAGGAGGCGGTGACTAACCGCCATCCTCTCACAGCATCGTTCGGTATATGGCGCTTTCAATAGTTGACGTGCACAGACTGCGTGGTTTAGGGTATCAAAGTACTTGGATAAATCAAGTACCACCGCAAACGTACATCTTTGTTTCGCATACTTCTTGACCTTTGTGATTGCATCTTTTGCGCTCCTGTTCGGGCGATAACCATAACTGTTTTCTACAAACAATGGTTCATAGATTGGCACTAACTGTTGTGTTATTGCCTGTTGAATTGTACGGTCTATCACTGTTGGTGTGCCAAGCTTTCGCACACCCATCAGCTTTAAAACCATTTGCTTCATAGAACTTACCTACTTTTCGGAATTGTGTTTCCGATGAAAAAAATAGAGTTAGTTGAGTATCTTTCGGAAACACTTTCCCGAAAAGGGAGTTCTATAATCCTTTGAATGGGTGCATGCTTCAAAATATTTTGTCTGTCCCCTCCTTAACCGCGTAGCATTTTCTTAATGTCTTCAAACGTTACCGGTTGATATTCAGTCCGTTCCGCACTGACACAGACGCTCTGAGGTGAGGCATCCCGGTAGCTTGGATTACTGTGGACATGTCCATACACATTTACATAAGGCATATTTTTATTGATATACACGGGCTCGTGAGACAAAATATAGAAATCTCTGTACACGATGGGCCAAAGGCTGCATTCCTCAAACCCCAGCTGACGCCACTGCCCAGAAGTACGATGGCGGTCATGATTCCCCATAATAAGTATTTTCCTGCCGTTAAGTACCTGTAACAGTTCGTAATCCTTATTATCATCCATGAACATCGAAAAATCCCCCAGTACATACACCGTATCCTGCTTACTCACCACGGCATTCCACCTTTCAACAAGTACCTTGTCCATTTCCTCCGCAGAGGCAAAGGGCCGATTTTCATACCGGATGATGCTTTCCCCACCAAAGTGTGGATCCGCAATAAAAAAAACTTTTTCCATCATAATTCGATTATCTCCATCGCAGTGGCAATCTGCTGTCTGACATCTTTCTCACCGCGCCATTCATTGTGATAATTCAAGCACCGGCAAAGCCAAGTTGTCCCGCCTTCCTTCACGGATTTTCTATAGTGTACATGTCCGCAGACTGCATACTCTATATTATTTTCCACACACAGCTTCTTCAATGCCCTGCTGCCCAAAAAACCATTCAAATAGCTCCAGTTTTCTCTGCTCTCCGACACCAAAAATGCTTCATGAGAAAGCATATGTGTCATGAGAAGAACTTTTTTGCCGGGATTTTTCTTAAGAGCAGCCTCCAGCCGTTCCACGAACCATCTGCATCTCCCCTCATTGTCCCGCGACCATGTGTTAAACAGAGAATCCTGAACCACTCTCCCGTTAATGGTCATTTTTTTAAAATCATCTTCTGTGAATTTTTCATGATTACCAAAGCTGTAATCATACCATCCAATGTCTCCTATCAGAAAATGTTCTTTCGTCTCAAAAGTTTTTCCAGACAGGCAGTGTTCATCTGCGAGATATTTTTCATAAATCCTATCATTGCTCTCATAGGCTGCCCTTTCGTCCCACATATCATGGTTGCCCGGCACATACAACACCCTGACACCGCTCTCCTGCTCCAGCATGCACACAGCCTTTATGGTAGATTCTACACAATTACTGATGTCCCCGGCTATCAAAAGCATTTCCACTGAGTTTTCACGTATATACTCCACAATGCCGCCCAACACATCGTAATCTTTGTTAATATCAATATGAATATCTGATATAACTGCTGTCTTCATATAATATCACCCTTCTCCTTCTGCCGTCATACGGTTCTCCATCGCCAGATGACAGGCACAAAAATGTCCATTTCCCACATCCTTAAGCTCCGGCTTCTCTCTGCTGCACTTGTCAACCGCCATAAAGCATCTGGTATGAAAAGGACATCCTGCAGGCGGATTGGAAGGACTTGGCAAATCCCCATTTAAGACAATCCGCTCCGTCAAACTTCTGTTCACTCCGAGAGAAGCAGAAAATAGCGCTTTCCCATAAGGATGTAACGTGTTTTTTGAAATTTCCTCCACATCACCCAATTCCACAATCTCTCCCAGATACATGATTCCAACACGATCCGACATATAGGATACTACATTAAGATTATGGGATATAAATAAAAAAGTCAGAGAAAACTTTTTCTGAAGACTTTTCAGAAGATTCAGCACTTGTGCCTGAACAGAAACATCCAACGCAGAAACTGCTTCATCACATACTACAAATTCTGGATTGAGAACCAAAGCAATGGCAATGGCAACTCTCTGTCTTTGTCCTCCTGACAATTCGTCCGGATATTTCTTCAAATAGCTTTCGTCCATGCCTACTACCTCCAGCATTTCCTTCACCATTCTCCGACGCTCTTCTCTGTTTTCTCCCAGCCGGTGTATCCTCAGGGGTTCCTCTATCAGCCAGCCGACTGTCTTCTTGGGATCAAGCGAAGAATAAGGGTCCTGAAAAATAATCTGTATCTTTCGATACATTTTTTTGACGGCTTTGCTCTGTAAACGACTGATTTCCTCACCCTCATACAGGATGTCACCGCTGGTAGGTCTGAGGAGATGCACCAGCATATTCCCCAAAGTGGATTTTCCGCATCCGGACTCTCCCACCAGACCCATGGTTTCTCCTTTATAAATATCCAGATTGACTTGATTAACCGCATGAATGGTGCGGCCATTGCTCTTAAATTCCTTACAAAGATTCCGAACCGAAATCAGAACTTCTTTCTTGTTATCCGCTCCTATACTGTTCATTGTCATGACTCCTTTGAATCTTGTCCGGCATACAGATGGCAGGCTATAAGATGCCCATCTTTTTCATGTATTTTGCAAGCCTGACTACCACAGATTTCCTGCTGTTTTTCACACCTGTCAAAGAATGGGCACCCCTGCTGTCTCCGCTCCGCCAAAGCCGGCACCGTACCTGAAATGGACACAAGCGGTTTTTCTCTCTTAGTAGCATCCGGTACCGATTGAATCAATCCCTGTGTATACGGATGTAAAGGATGTTCAAACACTTCGTCCGTCATCCCGCTCTCAACGATATGTCCTGCATACATCACGTAGATTCTGCTACACATATTTCTCACTACACCGAGGTCATGGGATATCAAAAGTACTGCCGTACCGGTCTTTTCGTTCATTTCCTTTAAAAGCTCCATAATCTGTGCCTGAATGGTCACATCCAGAGCAGTTGTTGGTTCGTCGGCAATCAAAAGCTCCGGAGAATTAATCAGCGCCATGGCAATCATCACCCGCTGACGCATGCCACCGGAAAGCTGGCAAGGATAATTTCTATATAGCCTCTCCACATCCGGCAGTCCCACCATTCTCATCATCTCAAGGGCACGTTCCTTTGCTTCTTTCTTTCCTGCACCATGAGTGCTTGCGTTTTCGGCAATCTGCCTGCCAATCGGAATCAAAGGATTCAATGCTGTCATGGGCTCCTGAAAAATCATAGCTGTCTTGCTTCCTCTTCTTTTTTCCCATTCCTTCGCGCTGTACTCCAGCAGATTATGCCCCTCTGTCTCTATATTTCTGGATACCAAACTGTTAGAAGGATTTAGTCCGATAGACAACATGGCTGTCATGCTTTTTCCACATCCCGACTCACCTACCAGTGCTACCATCTCCCCCTCTTCAATATACAGGGAAATATTGTTAATCACATTATAGTAAGAGTTTTCCACTTCAATCTGCATGTCCAGATCTTTAATGTCAATTACTCTTTTCTTCTTTTTTATTCCTTCCATTTTCTTATTCCTTCCATTTCTGCCCTGCCTTCCGCTTCATTTTTCTTCCGCTTCTGCATTTTCTCAGTGCTGAAGCACCTTGGAAATGCCATCGCCCATCAGATTAAAGCCCATTACGAGAAAGGTGATTTCAATTGCCGGAATCATCACATACCAAGGAGCCTGCAGAATATAATTTTGTGCCTCGCTAAGCATCTTTCCAAAGCTGGGCATAGGGGGCTGTATCCCCAAGCCAAGATAACTTAGACCCGCCTCGCTCATAACCGCAGATGCAAATCCCAATGCACAGGTAACGATAAGATCCGGTACAATATTGGGCAGAATATGGCAGACCATAATATAAAGGTCCCCTGCACCTCTGACACGGCTTGCCTTGACAAATTCTGCATCCCTGTATTTCATAAAACCGCTTCTGGAAATCCTTGCAAATCTGGGAATGGACATGATTCCCAGTGCCAGTACAATATTGCTTAGATGATTGCCCAAAACTGCAATCATCATCAATGCCAGCAGCACTCCCGGAAACGCCATCTGCGTGTCAATCAGCTTGGAGATTACTTCATCAATCTTTCCTCCAAAATATCCTGCTACGGAACCAATGCAGGTTCCTGCAATCAATCCGAATAACACCACAAGAATTCCAATCAGGAAAGAGATTCTGGCTCCTTGCATGCTTCTGCTTAAAATGTCTCTTCCCAGATGATCCGTCCCCAGAAGATGCTCTTTACTTGCCGTATCCAGCTTATTCATTACGTCTATGGCATTTACATCATATGGAAGATAAAAAAATCCTACTATCATAAACAGCACAATTGCTGTAACCATAAAAAAACCTATGATAAAATTGGGATTCTTAACTAATTTCTTTGCAATCCTTTTCATTTTCTGCTCTCCTCCCTACTTCAGCCTTATTCTCGGATCTATAACGGAGTACAGCATATCAACCAGGAAATTGCATAGCACCACGATTGCCGCCATATATACCACCAGCCCTTGAATCAAAGGAAAGTCTCTGGAGGATATGGATGTGGAAAGAAGTTTGCCGATTCCCGGAAACGAAAACACATTTTCAATAATAATACTTCCACCCAGGATGTCAGAAACCAGCATTCCCAAAATTGTAATAACCGGAATCAGAGAATTTCTTAAGACATGCCTATTCAGGATATTACGCATGGTAACGCCCTTACTCTTGGCAGTCTTAATATAATCCTCTTTCATCTGGGACATAACGCTGGTGTAGATGTATCGAATCAGGGTGGCAGAAGATCCCATGGCAATCGCCAGCGATGGAAGAATAATATTCCTAAACCACGCTCCCACTCCTTCACGTAACGACACATATCCAAAGGAGGGCAGCAACCTCAGTTTCACACAGAAAATATAAATCAGAAAAACGCTCATACAAAATGCCGGTATCGACAAGCTGACCTGAGAAAGCATGGAAACTGGTGTCGCCACCAGCTTTCCATTATTCTTTGCAAGCCAGATACCTAAGGGAAGCCCTATCAGAATCGTCAGGGCAACCGACATAAATGTGAGGGATACCGTTACCCGAAAGCTATTCCGGATTAATAGTGCAACGGGCTGATTGTACCGATAGGAGATTCCCATATCACCGCGAAATAAATTCACAACCCATTCCAGATACCTTTCCGGAACAGACTTATCCAGCCCCATGCTCTTTTCAAGAGCTGCCACCTGAACAGGATCTGCGTCTACCCCCAACATTATCTCTGCCGGATTTCCAGGAAGAACCTGGAAAATAGCAAATGTCAGCACCGATACTAAAAATATCGTAATAATGAATCCCAATATTCGCCTTGCATAATATCTCATTTGTTGTTTCCTTACTTTTCATAATACAATTTGGTAAAATCGTGGAATGTCACAGGATAGAAGGTATAACCCTTTAATTCGCGTCTTACTGCCATAGTCAGATTAGGGTCGCAGATATAGATACTGGCAGCGTCTTCTGTGAGTATTCTCTGACATTCCTTGTACATTTCAATGCGCTTTTCATCGTTCAGCTCCACTGCTGCCGCCGCAATAAGCTTATCATACTCGGGATTGTTATATTTTGTAAAATTCTTGGGGTAGTCAGAGGTAAATCTGATTAGCACATCGTTGGGATCTAATTTTCCGGTAAATCCGATTACCGTTGCCTGATACTGCGCATTCTTATATACCTCCTCCAGCCATGTTGCCCACTCAATCGTCTCAATGGAAACTTTTATGTTAATCTGTGAAAGCTGCTGCTGAAGAATCTGCGCCGTGTCCACATGTGCCTGATAATTTCCCGGTACTCTGATAATCAAGTCAAATCCATTCTCGTATCCCGCTGCCTTCATAAGGCTCTTCGCTTTTTCGATATCAGTGGTATAGACTTCTGAAAGATCATCGTTATAATATACATTCATAACAGGGCTGAAATTTGAATACAACTCCGTCGCATAGCCGCCAAACACACCTTGAATGACTTCCTGCTTATTCACGGCATAGCTCATCGCCTGTCTGACCTTCATATTGGAAAGTGGTTCATATGTATTGTTCAGTGCAAATATCTGAACCATGTTCTGCGGAGAATTGCAGATATCATATTCGCTTCCCAAAATGGCTGCATTATCAACAGAAACATTTGCAAGATCCAGCTGTCCCGACATCAATGCAGATACGATTGCGCTTGCATCTGTCATGATGTATACCTCTACTCTGTCAACCTTTCCCATTCTCTCAGGATTGTAATAATCTTCATTTTTTTCAAATACTACTCTCTGTCCTGGAATATACTCCACAAATTTATATGGACCGGAGCCGACAGGTGCGGTAGCCTGCTCACTATATCCTTCGGGAAGAATCGGGACAATATTCAAGGCTAAGAATGCCGCCGCTGCCTGTTTTAAGTGAATCACGAAGGTATAATCATCAGTGGCTTCCACGGATTCCACATTTGTAAACTTACTGGACACCGCCTTTTCACCATTCATCCCAGCCAAATTGTTATAGGAATACAATACATCCTTGCTCGTCATTCCCTGTCCGTTATGAAATACTACATTTTTTCTCAGATGAAACGTATAGGTGCATCCATCCTCTGATACTTCATAGCTTTCAGCAAGCCCGGGAATAATTTCTCCCTTTTCATTAAAAGCCATCAGACCCTCAAATACATTTCTGAAAATTGCATCTGTGTCAGATGCTGCAGACTGCCAGGGATCAAGGCTGTCCGGCTCAGAACCCAGGCTCATGCGCACTACGGTAGGTTCTTCCTGCGGCTTTTCACTCACCTCGGACGGCACTTTGCTGTTTTGGGTAACAGCCCCTTCCTGTACGCTGCTCTTTGTTTCGTCATTGTCCTGCCCACCAGCGCCACATGCAGCAAAACAAGCTATCATCGCAACCGCCAAAATAACTGCCATTAATTTTTTCATGTTCTTTCTCCTCTGTTTCCTATCACATTAATTCTAATTTAAGTGGTATTTCGCGAATATCGGTAATAATAGTTATCTTTTCCTCTTTCAATTCTTCGATTCCAAGATAGTCCGGTGGGTTGATAATAAAGCTCCTGATTCCCAGCTGCCCCGCACCCACTGCATCATCATAATAATTATCTCCCACATAGATACACTCTTCGGGAGCAATCTCTGCAAGGGTCAATGCTTTTTGAAAAATCCGTTTATCCGGCTTCTCGATGTTTTCTTCGCTGGATATCACAATTACATCCAACAGACTGTCCAAGCCATTATCCTTCAACACATTGCGACAGGTGTTATCCCAGTTTGAAATCAGTCCTATCTTTATACCCTTTTGCCTAAGCTCCTCCAAGACAGGCAGCGTATAGGGGAAAGCTTTCCAAACCGGTTTTTCCTCTGCCGCCAGCTGCTTTATAACCTCTGGAGTTTTCGATTCATCTCCCGCAAGACAGCATATGTAAGTGACATAATCTTCAAAGCATCTCCTGTTGTTCTTTCCCATCTCACCCGGTCTTTCCCGCATAAAGTACTTATTGGTAAGATGATATACTTCTTGGGCTCTTTGTGGAGATATTGAAAGACCTATGGCTGCCATTACTTTTCTGTATCTTTCCGGCATACTATTTTCCAACAAGGTCAGACCCAGATCAAAAAACACATATCTTATCACGTTTGTTTCCTCTCTCTTTATTGTGTACACAAGATAATTTTATAATCCATAAGTAAAATCTAAAATCAGCAACATGTAAAATCTTTCTAAAGAAAAAAATCAGGGTTATTACACTACACCTCCATAAGGTCAAAGCCTTACGCAACGTTACATGTAACAACCCAGTCTATTTCTCTGAATATGACTTTTATAGATAGCAAGCATTTCTTCGCAGCAAAGTAGTTAGTGTTCCGGACTATCTTGTAATCAGCTGCTGGCGACATCTTCCATTTGTCTGCAAGACTGTACAACATATATATTAAAAAACTTAATTCTCTTTCCTTGCACATAACACGCCACCTGGCACGTTTGTTCTACTTACATTATATTAAATATTATCAAATTTTTCCTCCGCCAGGAGGAATTTCCTATCATATGAAAAAATTGGTCAAAAGTTGGTCAAAACGCCTTGACTAACTGGATTTATGAATGCCTCAAAGCCTGTAATCCCTTATTTTTCAGGCATTTAAGCTTTTTACATTCCTTCATACTCTTTGCTAGTTTATTGCCAAAAAGCAGTCAGCGATATCGTCACATGTATTGTTGGTCAGACGATAAATTCAATACCATTAGTTCTTATTAGCGGATTTCTGTCAAAAGGCATCAAAATCCTTACGTTTCGCCTCGTCAGCTATAAAATATGCTACCTGTTTATGACCTGTAGCAGCGGCAATAAGGCATGACGGGAATGTTGTACACAGATTGTTGTAATCAGTCGCACCCGCATTGTACAATCTGCGTGCTGCCTGCAAATGTTCCTCCACATCATCACACGAGTGCTGCAATGCCAGCACATTTTCACTGGAACGTAGATTAGGATAAGCCTCAAATAATGCATTTATCCGGCTTGCAACATCGTCCATCCCTTTCATCGCATCTTCCTGTTCTTTATGTGACATACCCCTTCTAAGCCTTATCATCTCCATCAGGGTCTGGCTTTCGTGTGACATATACATCTTTACGATGCTATACTGTTTTTTCAAAAGGTCATACCGCTTTTCAAGGGCAACATCAATGTCTGCTGCCAACTCACGCACCTTATTTCTGAGCCTTGTCAAACGATTTACCATAAAAATGGAATGTATCACTATACAAAAAACCACAACCTCAATCAGCAAAGCAAAATATTCTTTCATAAATTTTATTAATACCTCCTTCATCATAATGGAATATACATAATTCTATTCCTGTTTTAAATCGTCAGTGCCAAATCCAGTGCAGCTTTGACAATACATAGGTCATTCCATAGACTCTTTTGTATTTTCTTCAAACCTGATATACCGGGGTCGGTAATTTTGTAATTCATGTAGTTCCACAACGGAATCCCAATATACAGCTTATTTTCTTTGAAGCACACATGTAATCTCTCTGAGCATCCGCTGAAGTTTTTATAGAGTGCTATGAGTTTTTCCATTGTAGCCGGTGTCAGCATATAAAAAAGATTTTCATCATCCTGTGACATAATATAAAACAGACGGTTAAACTCCTTATTCTCCGTCTCGTCCCTCCGGTCACAAAATAACTTTGTCCCCTTCCGCTCTTTTATCTCATACTGTGTTTTTCCACGCAGTCCAAGCGTACTTTCGGATGTTTTCCGATACGGCAGCACCAATATGATCCCGCTAAAAGTTGAACGGGTAGTATCATACCCATCACCATCCGACCCCGTATATTCAGCATTTTCAAAACTGCACTCAAACTGCGCGCCTTTGTACACGCCTGTTATATAGTCCCTGCCCTTTATTTTTTCTGGATGGTGTTCATAAAAATTGAGTTTTTCAAGCTGTTCACTGTCCAATGCCTTCGCACGTGAATATACTGCATCACTGCCAAACATCGATTGGACCATCAGTGGTGCCAGCCTGCGAAACACAACGCTGTCATCATGCAACATAGAGGAACGAGGAAATATAATATATATGCCTATAGCCAACAGTATCAGCCGGACCCAATAATTCCCTTCTCCCTGTATCAGCCGAATAACTGTAGAAATCCCCAGCACAATGCCAACGACAACCAATAATGCCTTAATAATGTTCCATAAATTATATTTCGCTTTGAGGCAATCTTTCCAATATGCATGCACAACAGCAGCATCCGTAACACTTTTCCATATACATGCGTTTTCTCCGTTTCCTGTCTTATACTCATTTCCATTTGTTTTCATGACAGATGACATCATTTTTTCGTAGCGTTTCTTACTTTGTATGCGACCTATCACAAATGCCAAAATCAGCAGTACCCAAATCCCCCAAAAAATGATTTTAGAATTGCTGTCCATACCGGAACTGCTAAGCATAATTCCATAAAATCTATTTCCCATAATATTTCTCCCGTCATCTTATGAACGCTCTTGCATGAATTCCATCTTTATACTACATTACCAGTAGTCTTTCTCTTTTCCATATTCATAAAAAAATCATGGAACTATTTACTTTTTATAATATCTAATTCAAGAAATGCCCTATTTATCAGCATTTCAAGCATCTGTTGAAACTGTGGTCTGACTTCCACACTTTTACCAGATTTGCCATATCTTTAAATACCTCCCCAGTTCATCTATACTCGATATGCTCTCATACCAGGTCAAAAATGTAATGCACAATTTCCAGCGCAGTTCATAGATACACTCAATCAAAGGATCCGTGTTGTTGTCATCGCGGTATGGGAAGTACAAATAGTACCTCTTGCAATGTACCAATGCAGTAAAGCGGCCATTTTTTCGTGATAAACGATAAACTCTGTCGATAATATCCAGTCGGTTAAATGGCACCCACTCACTATGTTGACGAATATATTCATCACTGTAGCCATCATCACCAAGCCAGATAAACTTCTGTATGCGTCCTTTGTGTTTTTCATCGGAAACAACAATGTGTCCATCATTTAGAATAAAAGTCTTTACTCTGCCGATGTCATTAATCGAAGTATCCTTATGGGAAGCTGTTTATTGTTATCTTGGAATTTTTCTGTACCCATGCGTACAAGCTTTGCGGCGTGTTATCCCGAACTAAATGTGGTATCATACACTACTCCTCTGTTGTGCTTTGGATTCGATGAATTTCATTATATCATTTCCCGAACCTGTCCAACTATCATCTCCATGTAAGACACATGTAAAGTTTATACGAACTTATTATGATTTGCTTTTCAAACTCCGCAGTGACAAATTCCTCTGGGACTAGTGCCACCGCTACGCAGTCCATTTACATTTCTGAAATGCCGGACAGTAGGTAACTAAGAAGCTTAATTTTAACCTTTGCACGTCTTACCCTCTGTGTCGCTGATTCATACTGAATCCCTTCCTTTTCTGCAATCTCTCCGATATCCTTCTCTCCGGAAAGATACCCTCTGAATATTCTCAACTCGTTTCTTCCCAAAATACTCAGCTGCTGATTGAAAAGTTCATAATCTGCCCTCATTCTGCGAAGCTTGTAAGCATCTCTCTGATATTTCTCGCTACAGTCAACACCTTCCAGTACATCTCCGGAAAAGTCACAGGCAATAATCGCGCCTCGGGTGATGACATTACTGATTGCCGTATCCGCTGTAATATCACTATAAATGCCCGACGTCTGCACCCGTACTCCCAGATCTCCATGATTCTTCTTTCGATTATTAGCTTTTTCACTCTCAATCATGTAGCGAAGACCTTCTTAACTGAATTTGACGTAAGCATCATCGAAACCGGTTTTACTCTTCCTTACAAATAGTATTCTTCGGCTTTCTATGGATTAAGTCGTTCCCCAAAGAATAGACAAAAAGTACAGTGGGAATGGACTTTTGAGAAAATAAAAAAATGCACCACCGTAAAGATGATGCACTCTGCATGGTTAATCTATATTGCAATTAAAGCTTTCAACACACCTGTGAAAAACTCTTTCTCAGTTTGAAACAAATCCCTCTTTATTTCATAAAATAATTTGTTATATGTACTTTCTCCATCAGACTTCTGCAAAATAAACATAATTTTCTGCGGTCTTGAGCAATAATCTGTAATGGAATTATTTAATAGAGTAGTAGGGATTGGTGATTTTGTTCTATCCACCTTATTTGTTCCCTTTATCCTTATCCTCGAATCATAACCCATTACTCCATTCATATTACCCGTAGCCATTTCAAAATCGTTATCCCTCGTTACCAGATCCTTTTCACCAATTTTATAGCACTTGCTATTTCGCAAATCCAGCATCTGCTCCATAATAGCCACTTTTGAATACATGGTATTTGCATCTCTTCGTGGATTACAATTCTTCCGGAGTCAATATTCTTGTATTCTGTACTCTACACTTCATACTTCTCCTTAACGTAAAAGAGAAACCTTTGCATCAAAGGTTTCTCCATGATTTCTTAAAAACTGGTTTCGTTATGGTGCTTTGCCACCAGATCACAGGCCTCTCACCTGCTCGGCTTGATTATCCTCTATGCTAAAGAGTAATTGCAAAGTTTTAACGTTGCCAGTGCAACGGAAGCAAACACCTTATGCTTCGTGTCCTGTTTCCAGGAAGAGATTCCTCTCTTGGTACTTATATTATACTCACGATTCCAGAAAATATCAACTTGTTTTTTTAATTTTATTCACCTCTGCACTTTACTTCCACGCTTTAATTATATAATTCAAAAGCGAGAAATCAAACTCTTTTTTAATTTTATCAAAACAAAACTAAGACATTCGTCTAAAATCAACTTGATACAAAAAGTATTATGTTTTTGTATCAAGTTCTAAAAAGAGATATGACTTATATTGCCTCTTCCATCAATTCCTTCACAAAAGTAATCTTATTCGCTTCTCTTATTTTTTCATCCGACAACTTTATACTGTCTTGAAATGCTTTAACTAACTGCTCTGTATCCACATGTGCAATGAGAGATTCCAGACAAGCCACTTCTTTCACTAATGCCTTTCTCTCAACCTGTTTATCTCGCAAAACCTTGTACACCTTATATCCTTGAGCCGCACTGCCTACATTTCAAGATACTGCTCCAACCGACACTGCTCGATTGTCTTGATCTGCTCCGCACAAATATCACTTTCTCTGTTTACAATATTCAAGTCATCAAAATGAACGTGATATGGCAAACCATACTTACACTTTGTAGATAAGCACAAACAGATTGTGGTGGTGGATTTCTTGTTCCCCAGATTGTTTTGTATAATCAGTACCGATCTCCTTTTGGCCAATTCATGACCAACCGCATCTTCAACGCTTCCAAAATCAGCATAATAAACATCACCTCTTTTTACGCTTCTTACACATGCCGGAAATGCTTTCTGTACACCACTAACCATCTTTATCCTCCCCTTCCTACAAATCGTTTATATCCCATGATTATCGCAAAATACCGCTAATGCTGCACTGCAGATAATCCACAAAATGATTGTGATTATCACCGGTACATTCTCTACATTGTCACCGGAAAATAAAGCAACTATCAAAGCTCCCAAAAACAATCCGCCCACTGTGCTTAAAATAGCACCAAATGTAGATATCCCATTACTTGGAATATAAGAAGAATTATTCTTCTGTCCGGTAACATCTTTATAAATCTGATACTCAATATAATTGTCCTGCCAATCTTTCTTACCATTGTGATTCCAATCGTGAAGTGCCATACTCAACATCTCCTTATCCCAAAAGTACACCCTCCTTTTTGGTAATTAATATATATCATTAAACATGTCCAATAAAAAGGACACAAACCGTGTGTTTCGGGTTTTTTCCCATCCACATCAAATCTGTCTGCTTGAATAAACGTTTGATATGCTT
>JBJENR010000045.1:0-19926 GCA_051880315.1 Acetatifactor sp. | reverse complement strand
GCGGATTAGGGACTTTCACCCGTTAGAAACGTGCGCCGCAAGGCGCACAATAAAAGCGCCGTTTTGCAAAGAACGGCGCTTTTTGTATCAGTTCATTATATCAGTGTTACTATATCAGTTCCATTGCAGCAGCTTCAGAACACCTTCAGATAACCGATAAACAGTCCCGGATTTACATAGCCTTCCATCAGGCAGCCAAGAAGCATCAGCATGAAAATCCCTGCCAGCTTCCACAGCACACGTGCCGCGGAAAGCTCTTCCCTCCACTCACCGTCCCGATTCCGAAAACAGACCGCCATATATAGCCGTCCGCTCCAGGACAGGAGCAAAAGGAAGCTGGGCAAATAGAAAAAGATCTGGGGAAAGACGCTCACTATGGCAAGGAAGAAGCCTTTTAGTCCATAGCGCATCATCAAAGCCGTCAGAAAAGTCCCTGCAGACATTCCGCACCAGAATACCGCTGCCATACATACCGCCAGTCCAAGATAAGTGGTTGCAAGCACGGCCACAGTGCCAAAAAACAGCAGACGTTTTCGCAGCACAAAACAAAAAAGAGCATTGCCGTCCACAGTGATGTATTTCATGAGGTACAGTGCTTCCTCAGCAAACAATCCCGTTTCATCCAGCAAAATGCTCTTTCCTATATTCATGATAATCATACCAGCCGCAAAGCCGGCAAGAAACAACGGCAGCAGTCTTCTGCCGCCAATCCTCAGCAATCTGTCCACAATACTCATAAATGAATGCTCCTTTTTGGGGCTCATCCATTCCTATGCGACAGACTGGATTTTTATGAAAATCCGGCAGTGGAGGGCTAAATTATTACACAAATCCCAAAGCATCAGGGCTGATGATTGTGCGAATCCGGCAGCATCAGGACTGATTATTGTGCAAATCTGGCAGCATAAGTCAGAATGCCGCAGATAGTCTTAGCGTCCTGCAGCTTACAGTCAAATATCATCTGTTTCAATTCTTCCAGGGTATATGCTTCCACATTCAGGACTTCATCCTCATCCAGATGCTGTCTGCCGGGTCTCAAATTCTTTGCAAGATAAATATCAATCTTCTCATTGCAAAATGCTACTGTGGTGTAAATGGAATTTATCAATTCCACACTATCGCACAGATAACCGGTTTCCTCCTCCAGTTCACGCATTGCCGCGTGGGCAGTGGGCTCCTCTCTGCCGTTTAAGCCTCCCGCCGGAATCTCTAAAGTTTCTCTCTCCAGGGCATTCCGGTACTGACGTACCATCAGGAGTTTACCGTCGTCGCGGACAGCCACCACAGCGGCAGCTCCCTTGTGATCAATCAGGTCCCATTTGGCCGTATTGCCGTTTGGAATCAGCATCGTATCCTGATAATAATCAATGATAGCTCCCTTTGCCACCAGTTCCCTGGCCAGTCTCTTATACTGTTCCATTCTGAAATTAATTCTCCTTTTCCAGAAGCTTTTCCACGCTCACCAGCTTAACGCAGAGCACAAACAAATCAGTTGCCATTGCCATTTCCTCAGGTGTGGGGAAGGAAGGCGCAATACGAATATTGCTGTCTGCAGGGTCTATACCATAAGGGAAGGTTGCACCTGCACCGGTCAGGATAACTCCTGCTTCCTTACATTTTGCCACAATTCTCTTAGCACAGCCCTCCATAGCGTCAAAGGAAATAAAATATCCTCCATTGGGCTTGGTCCATGTACCAATACCCAGTCCGGAAAGTTCTCTCTCCAATACCTGCTGAACTGCTTCGAACTTCGGTCTCAGCATATCGGCATGCTTCTTCATATGCGCTTTGATTCCGTCAATATTTTTGAAATAACGCACATGACGAAGCTGATTCACCTTATCATAACCAATGGTCTGAATGGTCATTGACTTCCTGACAAATTCCAGATTTGCTTTGGAGGAAGCCATTGCCGCAATTCCGGCACCGGAAAAACTGATTTTTGAGGTGGAGCAGAATTCGTAAACCATGTCCGGATTGCCGGCCTTCTCACACTCACTCAGGATATCCGGAATCTCATCCTGTCTGTCCTCATAGAGATGATGAATCGCATAGGCATTATCCCAGAAAATACGAAAATCCTTAGCCGCAGGCTTCAGATTGGCAAATCTTCTCACGGTCTCGTCGGAGTAGCTATATCCCTGAGGGTTAGAATACTTGGGAACACACCAGATTCCCTTGATGCTCTCGTCCTCCGCAACCAATCTTTCCACCATATCCATGTCAGGTCCTGCCGGAGTCATGGGGACTGTAATCATTTCTATTCCAAAATGTCCGGTAATGGCGAAATGTCTGTCATAACCGGGGACAGGGCAAAGGAATTTTACTTTGTCCAGTTTGCACCAGGGAGTTCCTCCCATAACGCCATGGGTCATGGACCTGGAAACAGTATCATACATGATGGTAAGGCTGGCATTGCCGCAGACAATTACATTCTCAGACGGAACGCCCATAATATCAGCCATCAGGCGCTTTGCCTCTGTAAGGCCATCCAGAACTCCATAATTACGGACATCGATTCCCTCTTCGCTCTTCATATCACTGTCAGACTTCAAGACATCGAAAATATCCATTCCCATATCAAGCTGGGCAGCAGACGGCTTACCTCTCGACATGTCCAGCTTCAAACCCTTTGCTTTCGCTTCTTCAAATTCCTTTTCCAATTGACTTTTCAATGTCAGCAGTTCTCCTCTGCTCAGTTCCTGATATGCTTTCATATGGTCACCTCATCTTTTTATCCATGATAAACGCTTTTGCATATTGAAAAAATATCATGCATAATAATTTTCGCAACATGTGATATATCATACGTTCATTATGGATTATTGTATACAATCATACACTCTCGAATTATAATACTACAAGATAACTTTTTCCACAAGCCCAAAAATTAATTTATGCAATGTTTCTCAAGGCAAAGCCCGGTTTGTATTGTTCTTACCAACAAAAAACCGCCGTACAATATAATTATGTACGACGGTTTCAATGACTTATTAAATTTTCAAATCGGAACCGGTGTAACGGTTATTTAGCATAATCAATTACGCGGCTTTCACGAATCACATTTACCTTAATCTGTCCGGGATATTCCATTTCTGCTTCAATCTTCTTGGAAATATCACGGGCAAGCAATACCATATCGGCATCTGTAATCTGCTCCGGCACAACCATTACACGAACTTCACGACCTGCCTGAATAGCAAAAGATTTATCTACACCCTTGAAATTGTTTGTTATTTCCTCTAACTGTTTTAATCTGCTGGTATAGGTTTCCAGCGTTTCCCTTCTGGCTCCTGGTCTTGCAGCAGATATTGTATCAGCAGCTTGTACAATACACGCAATCAGAGACGTCGGCTCTACATCGCCATGGTGGGATTCTACCGCATTAATTACGATGGAATTCTCTTTGTATTTTCTACACAGCTCCACACCCAACTGGATATGGGAGCCTTCCATTTCGTGATCCACGGATTTACCTATGTCATGGAGCAGACCGGCACGTTTTGCCAATCTGACATCCAGTCCCATCTCTGCTGCAAGCAATCCGGAGAGCTGTGCAACCTCGATGGAATGTTTCAAAGCATTCTGACCATAGCTGGTTCTGAACTTCATCTTACCCAGCAGTCTGACGAGTTCAGGATGAATGCCATGCACACCAACCTCAAGTGTGGCGGCTTCGCCTTCCTCCTTCATCATCACTTCAACTTCTTTTTGCGCTTTTTCCACCATCTCTTCGATTCTGGCGGGATGGATACGGCCATCAACAATCAGCTTCTCCAACGCAATTCTCGCTACCTCACGACGGATAGGATCAAATCCGGACAGAATTACTGCCTCGGGAGTATCATCAATAATCAAATCTACTCCTGTCATAGTCTCAAGGGTACGAATGTTACGACCCTCTCGACCAATAATTCTTCCCTTCATCTCATCGCTGGGGAGCTGTACGACAGATATTGTGGTCTCAGAGACATGGTCTGCTGCGCATCTCTGAATTGCAGATACCACATATTCCTTCGCTTTTTTGTCTGCTTCTTCTTTGGCGCGACTCTCTAATTCCTTGATCATCACAGCCGTTTCATGCTTTACTTCTTCTTCAACAATTTTCAATAAGTAGTCTTTTGCCTGTTCAGAGGTCAATCCGGAAATTCGTTCCAGTTCCTGTATCCGCTGCTCGTTCAGCTTGGAGACTTCTTCCTTCATCTTGTTCAAGGATTCTTCTCTTGCTGTCAAGCCTGCTTCACGCTTCTCAAGAGCGTCTGCCTTTTTATCAATGTTCTCTTCCTTCTGCTGAAGTCTGCGTTCAGAGCGTTGTGCTTCCGCTCTGCGTTCCTTGATTTCCTTGTCAAGCTCATTCTTTGCACGAATGGACTCTTCCTTAATCTCAAGAAGCGACTCACGTTTCTTTGCTTCAGCCGTTTTCAGAGCTTCATCAATAATCTCTCTTGCCTTATCCTGTGCGTTTCCGATTGTAGATGCAGATGACTTCTTCTGATAGTTGTTGACAATCAGTGTGGTCACAACTGCAGTAACAATAATGGCCGCCACAACGATAATAGCCCAAATATACCACGGCATTACAGGAGCACCTCCTTTATTGAATTTTCATTGTACATCCTAACAAGCAATTTACAACACTTAAATTTTAAACTTATATTTGTCTAATGTCAAGGTCTGTTTTCATCACTTTTCTGACACTTTCCCCGGAAAAGCCTTTTCGCATGAGAAAAGCATAGGTTCTGCGGTATTCCTTCAGGTCGGATTTCTCCGGGTCATAATTTCTCTTTTTCAAAAGCTTAGCAATCATAGCCTCTTCATCCTGACTGCCTCCTAAGCTCTCCCATTTCTCCCAGGCCTTTTCCAACACATCCCCGGAAATACCTTTTGCCAGCAGATCATGCTCTATTCTCATGCGGCTCCTTGTACTCTCATGGTCCGTGATGTAGGTTACCGCATATCTCAAATCATCGGTATAGTGATACCCCGCCACATAGCTTAAGGCTTCCTGAATCACCTCCTCGGGATAAAAGCCCATGCGAAGCTTATCGCGCAATTGCTTTTCCGTATATTCCCTGCTTTTCAACAGATTCATGGCACGAAGCTTTGCCCTCTTGGGCAAAACCCCGGTCATGATTTCCTCCCTGTCTGTCTCTGCCAGTTCCTGTCCCACCTGTATGTGGTATAGACGGAGTTCGCCTTTGTATAACACAAAGGCGACCTCTCCATCCAAATATACTTTACTGCGGGATTTCGACAGCTCTTCTACCGCTGTAATTCTCATGCTATATTCTTCTTTCTAATTTTACTGAGTACCTGCCGAAGGTTTACCTGCTGAATGTTTCCTGCCGGCTCTTATTCCTTGACAGTTTCAGCTCCGTCTGTCTTATCAAAGCCATAATGCTCACGCACCTTGCTGCAGATGAGTTCACAGACATCAGGGTTATCCTTCAGGTACTGCTTGGCATTCTCTCTGCCCTGACCGATCTTATTTCCCTCATAGGCATACCAGGCACCGGACTTCACGATAATATTCAGTTCGGACGCCAGGTCAAGGATATCACCCTCTCTGGAAATACCTTCCCCAAACATGATATCGAACTCAGCCTCCTTAAAAGGAGGTGCAATCTTATTCTTTACTACCTTCACCCGGGTACGGTTACCGATGACCTCGCCTCCCTGCTTCAGGGACTCGATTCGGCGAACATCAAGGCGCACTGAAGCATAAAATTTCAAAGCGCGTCCACCGGTGGTAGTCTCAGGATTACCAAACATCACACCAACTTTCTCACGGAGCTGGTTAATAAATACAACGGTACAGTTTGACTTGCTGATGACTGCCGTAAGCTTTCTTAACGCCTGGGACATAAGGCGGGCCTGCAGTCCTACATGACTGTCTCCCATGTCGCCATCGATCTCTGCCTTGGGTACCAGAGCGGCAACAGAGTCCACTACCACGATATCAATGGCGCCGGAACGCACCATGGTCTCCGTGATTTCAAGGGCCTGCTCACCATTGTCCGGCTGGGAAATATAAAGATTATCTATATCCACACCGATATTCTTGGCATAAACGGGGTCAAGGGCATGCTCCGCATCAATGAAGCCTGCGATACCTCCCCTCTTCTGTACCTCAGCAATCATATGCAGGGTAACCGTGGTCTTACCACTGGACTCGGGTCCGTAAATCTCTATGATTCTTCCCTTGGGAATACCGCCCAGTCCAAGGGCAATGTCAAGGCTCAGGGAACCTGTGGGAATCGTCTCCACATTCATCTGTGCGGAAGGGTCTCCCAGCTTCATCACCGCACCTTTTCCGTACTGCTTCTCAATCTGACTGATGGCCGCATCAAGGGCCTTAAGCTTTTCATCTTTTTCCATCTGAAATCTCCTTTTCCTACAGAACAGATGTTCTGAATACAGGATAAAACATCTGTTCGATTTTGTCAATTGTTTTTTTATTCTTTTTGCTTCATGACTAATAAGACAGCTTGTTTTACAAATTATTCTATGTACTTTCTATCTTATACAGATACAATACCACTTATAGAGTCCCTTAAAACTCCCTCATAGGCACTCACCTCCGTTTTTTCAAATTCTGTTCTGAAACTTTTGGCGAAATGCCGGAATTTATAGAAAGATATTTTCATAAGAATCAGACAAATAAAGTATAACATAACAAAATAAATTTCGCAAGAAAAAAAGCCTTATCGCTGACGCGACCTTGCCACCGCAAACAGGTATTCTCCAAAAAGAATAGATTTGCTGCGCAAATCTATTCTGCAAGATATATCCATATTGTCTGCACCTGTTCCTCTGTCAGTTTAATCCGTGTTTCATCAGATGACTTCTCTTCTCCGCACGCATCCTCCAACTTCTTTTGGATTTCCCCATAGCTGATTCCCCAGGATTCCAGTGGATAGTAATCATTATAATTACCAAGTTTCTTGAAATTCATTGCATTCAGCAATGTTTTATCACCATCATTTACAAGATAAGTATCCGGTCTCCTTTTGGAAGCCTGAAATAGAAACAGCGTAACACTCCCGCTTATTCATTCCACCACAGAGGGAATATATAAATCATGAAACACGGATGTGTCGATATCATATGGTTTCGCCGCATTTGAGAACTGAGAATCCTCCGTTGTCTTGTGCTCAGCAATGAGTATCTCACCATTGGCCTTTAATCCGACGAAACTGCTTTGACTTACATCCACGGTCACAATATCCGTCCAATCCGATACAATATCCTGAATACCTTCCATCTCAAGATACATATCGGGATACCCTACCATAAACCCTGTCTCCGTTACCAAGACAGTACCATCCTGCTTCAGACCGATAATGTGATACAAATCAGTTTTGATGGATATCAGATTTTCCCACTTGTCCAAGCAAAAAGGTTGCTGTGACCAATTACTGAGCAGGGCAGTACCATCCGCCCTCAACGCAACCAGTTTCATTCCGCCCCAGTCAATATCTACAATATCTGTCCATGTTTCAATCTGCTTATAATATTTATCTAAATAGTCATTCCACTCTAGTATTCGAATAGTGCCATTACGAAGCAGTGCAAAGGGTCCTGACACCTTTACCACATCCTCAATCCCCTCAAAATGATGCGTCCATCCACCGAAATCATTATAACGGGAGATACTGCCATCTCTCAGCGCATAATAAATATTGTAATGCGTCTGAGAAACACTTTTCACGTCCTTCACGCCATACAGTCCATTTTTCAAATCATCAAGAGGACTATGAAAATCCGAACATTCCACATAGGTAACCATAGGTTTTACAACGCCTGACTCCTCTACAAATACCGGACCAAGCCTGGTCTGATAAATGCTTTTCAAATTATCCCACCGGGAAACAGTCTCGACCCAAGAGAAATCAATCCCTTCAATCTTTGCAGTTGCTATCTGAACCTTTTTATCCTTTCCCAGAGCTACAACAAAGGTACCGGCTTCATCCGCCAATAGATTGTCCCCTGCAACAAGATAACGCAGCTTGTCCTCCAACTCTCTTGCCTTCGGATTATCCTCCATCTGAACCAGAGAGAGTATGGCATAAGGATACTGCTTTGTCTCAATCAGCTCATAAATTTCTTCCATGGTACGTTTGGGTTCCACACGAGTTTGTTCCTTGTCTACGGGAACCTTCGAAACAACCTCTGCCTTGCCCGTCAAATCTTCTTCTGAGGAAGATTCCTTTACATTCTCATTTTCCATGCTGTCGGGAAATTCACTTTCTGCCACGTTGCCGGATCGTTCTTCTCCCGACACAGAAATAGTCTGCTTTCCACAGCCGCTGATACCGCTTGCCATGACCGCCAATAAAATTACCATTCGCGTACGCATCGTATCCACCCCCGGTTTAGTACTATGTTATTGATTTATCAATCTGCACATTGCCTTCAACTTCCATGACATTTATTATCCACCATAGTAGAGACCCTTGATGCCAATTATGTTTTCTTCTCTCTTCCATGCATACAATACATTAAAGTAATTAATATAATTAGGATATTCTTTTTATGAATTACTGACCTATTCCGCTTGCATTTCATGCTTCGTGATATTCCTCCTACTGACTTGCTTATGAGACATGAATGCAGTAATAAACGCGGCCCATCAATTATGACTTTTACTTACCGGGAACCCCAATAGAAATCACCTTCATGTCTGTATCCGTCGTCATGCAAAACCACGGTTTCTCACATACGCCGCCGCGAATTGGCAATGGTGCACCTTCCAAGGCTTCACTGATCATTGCCCTGTCTGTGTTAAAATCATAGACACATATCTTTTTTCCGCCTTGCATCATAGAGGTATAAGTAATCATCTACCCATTGTGAAAAAATACTATCTGAGTCAAGCAATTGATACAAAACAGCATCCTCGATTCCGTAATAATAATATTCGCCATCCGTGTAATCGGTAAACCACGCCAT
The DNA here is from genome assembly GCA_051880315.1 of Acetatifactor sp. GTDB lineage: Bacteria > Bacillota > Clostridia > Lachnospirales > Lachnospiraceae > Acetatifactor. The sequence continues at coordinate 10,974 of JBJENR010000045.1, read as the reverse complement.
ATGTTCCGCATCCGAACAGCAACCGGCAAGTGCTATTTTTTTGTGTCCCCCATAGGTAAATCCACTGTATTTCCTGTATTCAAATCATAATGACAAAGAAATACCGTGTTCTCTCTTTCCACAAAAAATGCAGTTGCATTATCCACAATACTCAACCTGGCATAAGGGGTAAACCGCACATACTTTTCTTCCGGCAATTCTATTGTTTGCCGCCTTTCGCAATCATAAATAATCGGAGTCACTTCGTTCTCTTCCAGCAAATCATACCATGTTACATATTTATCCGAAACCGAGAGGCAGATTTCTGTTGATTCTCCCGCGAGTCTGTCCGCCAAAGCTACCGTTTCCCCGGTATCCAACCGGTATTGTTGAATTCGATAGATTACATCATCCTTTTCCTCATCTGCAATATACTCAACCCAATACAAATACTCATCATTTGCGTACAATTCGTTCACATGAAAAGCCTTATCCGTCTCATATAAAAGCTCTGTTTTTTCGTTCATCAAATTGTAAGAATATATCTGAAAATAATGCCCAAACTGAGCTCCTTTTTCGGAAAAATATTTCAAGTAAATAACCTGAGAGTTGTTTTTTGTACAGTCTGATATTGTCACCAGTTCGTTTTCATTCTCTCCCACTTCCAACTTTGCAATCGAAAAAATTTCCTCCAAACTGCAGGTTTCTTCCGCTATATCAAAGGATATTTCACGCTTCATAACTTCCGTGTCACCTTGAGAAACTGAAGATGACATTGAACCTGTCAAACTCAAATCACCTGCAATCGAATACTCATTTTTCTGTTCACCGCAACCATTCAAAAACAAAATTGCCATAGCAGTAAAACAAATCATTCTAACCCCGTCTTTTTTCAATATCATCTTTTACTCCCCCTATTGCTAATACTGTAAGTAAATCAAATATCTTCCGGCCTGTTCATGTACTGCATTATATACACTTTGTACCGACTCCTGATGTATACCATAATAACTATCATTTATGTTACAGTCAACCAACCTAATTTTAGAATTTAACATATCTACTTCGCTCAGCGCTATATAGTGTCCACTTTAGCTTGAAACGCCTCAAGTGTAATATTTGTGCAATCATAATATGTATATGTACTCGACGAATATAAATTAATGGTATCTTTAACCTTGTATACATAGGTTCCATTTGATGTGGTTGCGCAATCTATACACTCCAAAGCTCTCATTTTCCATCAAATCTACACGTGAATTATACAGGCTCTCTGCATATTCATTTATTAGTTCACTATAACTCAGGTTAGCATAATAACCCCAAGCATCTTCTTCATATCTATAATTCTCCTTCCTATTATGTTAATCCCCAAATCATTAATTTTATGGGCTTTTCATAAAATGTTTATCTCATAAAACAGAGCAAAAGTGTATGACTGTCATTGTATCTTGTACTGAACAGCCAAAAGAACGTGCAGTTTATTAAGCCAAAGGGACGCTCCTTGGACAAAAGGAACGTCCCCGCTTAAACTATTCTGCAAGATATATCCATATCCTGGAATTCAGTACCTGAATCGCATCATCAAAAGCCCTGGTTCCCTGAAAACAAGGCATAATTATATATCTCATCAAAGTAAGGATTGCCGCTTCCTGCCCCTTCAATCACCCTCCATATTGTCTGTACCTGTTCTTCTGTCAGTGTAATCTGTGTTTCATCAGTCGACTTCTCTTCTCCGCACGCCTCTTCCAGCTGCTTTTGGATTTCCCCATAGCTGATTCCCCAGGATTCCATTGGATAGTAATCATCATAATTATCATAATAGTATTTCATAAAATCCAGCGAATCCTCAACATTCCGGCACTGCCTCATCAGGCACAGCGCTCTGCCGGAGGCAATCGTAGTATACCGGCCTTCTTCCGTAGGATAACCGATTAAGCTCACCGTATCTCCCACTTTATCTAAAAATGCCACGATTTCTTTCGGATTGGACAGGAACAGTTCCCCATATATGGGTTCACTGCTTTGCAAAAGTTCATCAAATTCATCATAGTAAGCCTGTTTATCCAGATCCAGACTGCTAATCTCAAGGCACAGCTTCTTAAATTTCATCGCATTCAGTGTTGTTTTATCACCATCCTTCACAAGATAAGCATTCAGATCTCCTGTAAGCAACAATCTAAGCAGTTCCAAAGAAAATAAACCGTTCTCACTCTTTATTTCGGGATGATTGCCAATCAATGTCAGGATATTTTCAGTAGAGTATTCCTTTGGAATACTATCATTCACTCTGAGATAAGGTACCTTCAGGATTACATTGCAGGGGATTCCATAGATTTTCGAATCCGCCTGCCAGTAAGACAGGAAAGCGGGAATGATCTCCTCTCTGTTTTGACCCAGTTTATCTAAATAGGGATCTATTGCCTGCAGATAACCTGCTTTCTGCAAAACTCCAAACTCTGATCCAAGAAGTACCAGATCAATATTCTCCTTGGAGGCCAGTCTGGTATTCCATGCCTCGTCCTGTATCGGAAGATGCTCTACTTTGACCTGAATATCCTTCCTCTCCCTATTAAAAGCAATGGCTATCGCATCAAGGTGTTGATCGGTTCCCATTGTTACTACCGTTATTCTCTTTTGAACTGTCTGCCCTTCGTCCACATTGTCAGTTTTAGATACGATATTAACATAAAGAGGGGACTTCGCCTTTGACGTCCAGTGGTTTGTCCACACATAGTACGTTCCCAGGCTTTCACCTACTCCTACCACTTCCATTTCAGACAGTCCCAGATCGGTCCAGGGAAGCGGATATTCCGACAGGGAACCGGATGTGCTGTCCCACTTTTCCAGTCTGGTCAATACACCCGACTCTACAGAAACATCCTCAATCCACCCATTCCCTGATTCTGTCCCTGCCACCTGCAGGAGGAAATGACCTCTTTCTTCTGACCTTATCCCCCGGACCGTACCATCTTCTATGGCAATCTCCCTGCTAAGCGCTCCTTCCGGATTCAGTAACACCAGCTTATTTCCATAGGTTAATGCCAGGTTCCCATCCATGTCAAGGCACATGCATCCGGGAAGACGGTCGCCTGAAATCTCCCTGTCTACAGTGAACCGCTGAAGCTCTTTTCCCGTCAGGTCCAGAAGTAAGATTACTGCCTCCTCATCGTCCCGCACATAGCACGCAATTTCTGTTCCGTCTTTCCCCGGGCAAAAATTTATCAGTCCTTTGCTTTGAAACAGCATATGTACTTCCCTGTCCTGAGCGGATACCTCTGCCAGAACAACAGAGTCCTTCCCTTCTCCCAAATAATAAGCCTTATCCTTTACTGCCAGAAAAGTGCCCGGGCGAAAGGAATATTCCTCCCAACCGGACACTTTATCTGATGTACAGGTCCAGCTATTTTGGGCACCTTTATCCTTCGCAGAGCCGCATGCTGTAAGTAAAATGCACAAGATTAACAAAACGAAAAACATCACTTTCTGCTTATGATAAGATTCCATACCCGCACATGCTCCTTATTATTTCATTACATATCTTGACACCCAAACAACCGAACCTTTAGATTGAAATATTAGTACGCTCTATGGACAAATTGCTCTGAAAACTCGGAGAATGTATATCCACAGTCTCTACACTTTTTTAACACAGTAATATTTTGCTTTATCAGATTACATGAATACATCTGGTCTCTGGCAGAATCATTACCCGCTGTTACAGACTTACTCTTTCTCCCCCAGATATATCCGCATCCTGCTCTCAATGATATCCAGCACCTCATCCAGAGACTTCTGCCCGCTGTAATAAGCCTCCACCTCTTCGCTGACTATCCGCCAGGCGTCGTAGTCAATGCCCAGTTTCTCCGATCTGCTTCCCTGTATCCAGGTTTCCATCAGCTCCAGATACCTCTCTTTTTTTATAGGAATTTCCACATTAATGTCTTTATACTGTCTTTCCAGACTCTCTAAAGCTGCTTCCGTCTTGTCCGCAAATGCTTTCCGTGATATCGGAAAGTGAATAAAAGACTCTCTGGTAAGCTTTGCCTGGTATTCCTCACTCAGAAGAAAACGGATGAGCTCCCACGCTCCCTCCTTCTTCTCGGAAGCATTATTGATGCAGATGGAGCTGCCATACAGTTTAGCTCCGGGCATTACCTCGGTTTCAACCCCAAAAGAACCATAAGCCATTTCCGCTCTGATGACATCACTGGGGCGATTCATTGACAGTTCCAGGAAAAGGGCATCCCTGCCCAGTCTTAAATCAACAGCTCTTCCTTCTTCTCCGGAATATCCATAAGTCTCCGCCAGAAGAATTCCTTCTTTCAGCTCCTGCCTGTCAGTCAGATCCATTGAGAAATAGCTGTACAGATACCATAGGGTCTCCATGGGAATTCTGGCCATCAGGGTAGTCGCTCCGGTTTCCTTCATGAGACCGGTCAGATCTTCAAATCTTATTTTTCCATCCCCCATATACTCTTTTTTCCCCACCATTACAGAGATTCCAAAGCTCGGGCAGATACCGTATATTTCGCCCTTCACTTCGTAAGCATACAGGATTTCCTCGATATAATCTTCTTTCTTCAGGTCCCTTTCCATATAGGAAAGCAGATTCACCAGTACTCCCTTGTCAATATAGGTCTGCATGCGCATATCACCATAAAACAGATCCTCGCCTCTTCCTGACAGGATTCTCATGGCATGGTTAGTACGATAGTCCTCTAATTCCATGGTGGGATAGGCAACTACCTCAATTCTGTATTTCTCATTGGTCTCGTTAAAGCCATTCACCTGTAACATCAAATCTGTATCGCCCTGCCATACTCCAAGAGTAACCACCTCCCGCTTATCATCGGGATCGGCCGTAGTAAGAATCACCGCACCACCGGCATTCTGATTTTCATCAGGATTCTTCGCTCCGCATCCGCACAATAAAGTACAGACAAACAGAAATGTGATTATTTTTTTCCATATGCTTTTCAAAACCATAACACCTCCCATAATGCTAATACCTGTAGATTTCACCGCCAAAATGATCCAACATATACAAGCTTTTGTTTATCACATATAAATCAGCATCCTTTACTATAACTGCCTCTTCATTTAAGCATGTATTTTCTCCCGTCATCATGTCACGTTTCCAAAATCCGGGATACAAATTTCCTGTATAGTAAATACAGTTATCCCTATATGCCATGGCAAATATATATCCCACATCGTTCATCGTTTCCAGGACAGAACTTTCTCCCTTTACCGTATCATAACTGAAGAGTCTGTATTCTCCCTGCTGGTACGCATATATCAGAAGACCTTTTTCTCCCTGGGTAATACATATCGGATTCTCCATTTCTATTTGTCTCATTTCCCCGGATATCGGATTGATTGCAATTAGCTGTTCTCCAAAATCCAGATAATCTCCTTCACCCACATCAGAATATACCTCTTCTTTTTCAAGAGGATTCTCAGGCACAATCAAGGCATATATTTCCGCATCTATCCCCACCATATTCTTTATCTCAAACAACTCCAAATCCGATACCAATATGTCAATCGGCTCAAACTCCAGGTTTAGGATTTCAAGTTGCTTTTTTTCTTTGTTATAGGAATAAAAAACCTTTCTTGCTGTATCATAATAGAAACCTTCGTAGGTATCCTCTGCAATCTTTTCCCTAATTATCCGCTTGTTCTCATAACAGCAGAATCTATACAGCCCGCTTTCTGTATTCTCTATGGTAAATACCCGTTTTCCCTCTGTCGGAACATACTGATTTATCCAGAATCTTTCCCCTTCTATAATTGAAGGGGACTCCGCAATGCTCTGTTCCTTATTTGTATTGGCGCAGCCGGTCAGATTAACCAAACAGAAATATAAAAACAATGTAAATAACCGCATCCAAAGCATACTGTTTGACTTACTCATAAGTTGATTCCTCTTTTTCTATAAAATATTCTTCTCATTATTCATTCCGACAGCATAACAAGTTAGCTCTTAAAACAATTTGCTAATGCTGACCAGCGCAATCCTTTAAGTAACTTCCACAGGTATGTACCTCTGTACACTGATATGTCGGTCCTTCACCCAAGTATGCTCCACAGGAACTACAATACTTCCTGTGAGAGTAAACATAACAGGTTACGGTACATGAATAGCCGTGTGTCTTTGTATATGAATGAAGCCGTGTGGCATCATCCCAATGACATATGGTATTATTACAAATCTCTCTATCAGGATTATTAGGGATATAATGCTCGGCATGTGCCGTAATTCCGGTACCTGCAAACATAAGTACGCACATAAATATAGCTAATATTCTCTTCATAATGATTTCCTCCGTTCGTATTTTTTCTCTGCCGGAATGAATAATCTCGGAACCATACCTATAATGCAGGCTAAAACAGCACTGTATTATAGGTATCATAGATAAGGCAGTTTTCCTGTCTTTCCCTACCGGAAAAGATTTAGAATACTTAATCCGATAGTACCTCCATGTAAAAGAAGTTTATTCTTTTACATTCTTGCATTTACGCATCTGCTTTACTACTTCAGGGTGACAGTTAATTCATGGTCAGATTGTTGTCACATCGATTTAACCATCGCCTGCCTATCTTGACAATAGCCTTCTCACCTAATGACCTTAACTTGCTCTCTGACATTTTCTCCTTTTCTACCCTCCGTTACTTCCTCAAAAGCTTTTTTCTTGCATCTTTTGATAGCTTTGCCTCATAACAAAAAGGCCAGGACACCACATCAACTGCTTTCTGTGCAGTTTTCCTGCCTAATGCAGCAATTAACTTATTCATCTGCTTCATTTCGCACCCTCCTTTCTTTTGTAAGAAGCGCTAACAGTGCCACTTCATCCATTGTCGTCAAAACAGAATAAGATACCTTTATATTCCATTTCAAAGCAAACACTGCTACGAAAATAAAAAGAAATGAATACAAGTATAGCTTAACCAAATATTCTTTTCTTTTATCTTCTGTAAACTTTCCGCTGCTATTCCATGCCGGTGCCACGCACATACTTAGGAAATAACAGATAACCATGAAGCTCATTACAACTATATGTGTACATAACAATTCAGATATTGCATCAACGAACATAAGATTCATTAACATGCACAACGATGTCACAATTGTGCATCCGATTCTTGTCTTGGCATGATAGCCACCTGCGTACTGTCGCAAGCAGACAAATACCAAAACAAACAGGAATGCATACAATAACTTGTCAAACACCGCTCCTATGCTTATAAGTATCAGTGTCTGACCCAGACAGGAAAAGAATGCTTCGTACCCATATCTGTATATTTCAATTTCATCTTGCTACTACAATGTATTTATGGTTAATACCCCTTACAGCCAGTAAGGAATTATCCATCTTGTTGCTTAAGCTGTTAGAATGAGTATGTCAATAGGTCTGGCCGTCATCTCCTAGGACTTTACGTCCGTAATTAAGTCAGCCAACCAGCCCCTCATTCGCAGTATTCGTTTTACGCAGGTTGAACCCCGAGGCGTTCGTGTGAAACACCCAGTAGATTGAACAGGCAATGAGAAAACTGGTATTGACCATTGCTAATACATTACAAAGGAGTCTCTTTTATGAACGCTGTTGGTATTGATGTTTCAAAAGGAAAAAGCACTGTCACCATCCGCAGACCCGGCGATGTGGTCATTATGCCGCCCTGCGATATCCCACACACCCAGTCTGCCATCAATAACCTGATTGAGCAGATCCAAAGTCTGGATGGCGAAACGAAGGTCTGCATGGAACACACCGGCAGATACTATGAGCCTGTTGCCACATGGCTTTCCGATGCCGGCATCTTTGTCAGTGCCGTAAATCCCATGCTCATCCGGGATTTTGGGGATGATTCCCTCCGTACCCCGAAAACAGACAAAGCGGATTCCAAAAAAATCGCCCGCTATACTCTTGACCGGTGGGCAAAATTGCCGCAATATGGAAGCATGGATAAAACACGCAACCAGCTGAAAACAATGAACCGGCAGTTCGGCTTCTACATGGCCCAGAAGACCGCAATGAAGAATAACCTCATTGCACTTCTTGACCAGACCTATCCGGGTGCCCATGATTTCTTTGACAGCCCCGCACGAAGCGACGGCAGCCAGAAATGGGTGGATTTCGTCCATACCTACTGGCATGTGGACTGTGTCCGCTCTAAATCATTGAATGCCTTTACGGAGCATTATCAGAACTGGTGCAGACACAAAGGCTATAACTTCAGTGCGGATAAGGCGGAAAGAATCTACAAGGCATCCTGTGACCTCATTGCCGTATTCCCGAAAGATGACAGCACAAAGATGCTCATCCGGCAGGCTGTGGCAATGCTGAATACTGCTTCCGCAACTGTAGAGTCCCTTCGCCAGAAGATGGACGAGGCTGCCGCCATGCTGCCGGAATATCCGGTTGTCATGGCAATGAATGGTGTCGGTCCTACCCTCGAACCCCAGCTCATGGCTGAAATCGGAGATGTGACACGTTTCACCCACCGGGAAGCTCTTACCGCCTTTGCGGGTGTTGACCCCGGAAAGAACGATTCAGGACAGCACATCCAGAAGAGTGTGCGGACCTCAAAGAAAGGCTCTCCCTATCTGCGTAAGACCCTGTTCCAGATCATGGACGGTCTTATCAAGCGTTCCCCTGTGGATGACCCTGTTTACGCCTTTATGGACAAGAAACGGGCACAGGGCAAGCCTTACTACGTTTACATGACTGCCGGGGCAAACAAGTTCCTCCGCATTTATTACGGACGGGTAAAGGAATATCTTTCCTCTCTGCCCGAAACGGAAGAAAACTAATCCAATTTTTACTTCTGTCATAGGCCAGCACCTTGTGGTGGTTTGGTTTTTGTACTTTTCTTTCAACCTGTATAAATTTTTCAAAGTTCATCAATTTCTGCTTGACTTTTTATTTGCAGACTACCACAGTTACTTTAACTTTTCATTTTTTTCAATCAAACGTGCACGCAATCGTGCACGTTTGACACCTAAAAAGTAACATACAGACACTGAAAACGCAATCGAGTGTACAGAAAACCTGATTGAATGTAAGGAAATTCCATCATAATCACTGTGATGACGATTGATTTATTGGAAATTCACTGAAATACTAATTCGCGCTATTGCATTTTAAGCCAGAAAATGTTACCATTTTTTCAAAAGGTCATAATTTATTACAAAGGATTTATCACACTGTATATGGATAACGAAAAAGAGGCGTTCGGAAAACTTCTTGTGTATTTGCGTCAGCAGAGACAGATGAGTCAGAAAGAACTGGCAACCGAGTTGCATGTTAGTTCATCCTGCGTTTGTAAATGGGAAAAAGGGAATAATTTGCCGGATGTAACAATATATAAGAGCATTTCCGATTTATTTCAACTCTCGTGCGATGAACTGTTTCACCCGGAAGAAACTCTGGAAAAAATGAGTCTGGGCAATGATGATTCCTTTCAGGAATCTGTTGTTGATTCTCCCACCATTAAAAAACATGTTTCCATCAGTTTGCTGGTGGGGCTCACTGCATTTATCACTCTTGTTTTATTGCTTTTCTTTGTTTTTTTCCGAACCAGAATATTTCGGCAGGGATATGCAACCGATGAGACCTGGGGACAGGTTTATGAAATAGATTATATCTCCTTCATTGAAAAGGACTTTGAAAGCGTTGACCAACATGCCGAGAATCTCCGTACAAAATGGGTAGCCGGGACTTTGAAGCCCACTCAGACAGATATCATTAAAATATCTTTTTACAAAGGTATATTAAATCCTTCTATAGATGTAGAACCCTATTGCACCATATATCTCTTCTACTATGAAGCCGAAGGAAAGGAAATCAAATGAAACGATACTTATTCTTCATCCTCGTATACTCTTGCTTATTTTTCCCTTCTCTCCCTGTACTGGCATCAGATAATGCAGTAAGGGTGGAATCCTTCTTTTACGATACCGATACAAATTGTTATATTGAAGAATCTATGGTTTATTCTTCCGAAACCAACAGTTACGAAGCCACCCGGACAATTATCTATGATGGAATCGTAACCCCAAACAGAACCATAGAACATACAGAAACTCAAAATGGAATGATCTATCGCGGTGTATTAACCCTCGTCCAGTATAAGTACCAGAATAACAAAACCATTGCAACCTACAAGGGTATGCTCTATCCTGTGGCATGATGCTGCGTATAAGTCCTGCATGTTGGATACATCACCCCTATTTTTGAGTATATATACAGTCCAAAGCCGTGTTGCCACGGCTTTTTATGTTCTTCATTCAATCACTTTATTTATTATTTTTCTTCCCAAAGGTCACTTCGCTGAAATATTCCAGAATGCAGCTGCGCATCAAAACCAGGGCCTCTGCCACCGATGACTCCCGTATCTTCGTTCTGTTGCCGCTAAAGCAATATTTGCGCACCACCGTCTTGCCCTTCACGCTGCAGGCGATGCAGACCGTTCCCACAGGCTTGTCCTTGGTGCCGCCGTCGGGACCGGCAATACCGGTGATGGCCACAGCCACATCCGCCTTCATCTGATTTGCTGCGCCCTTTGCCATCTCCTCCGCTGTCTCTACACTGACGGCACCATACTTCTGGAGGGTGGCTTTTTTGACTCCCAGCATTCTTCTCTTGGCTTTGTTGGAATAGGTTACCACGCCCAGCTTAAAGTAATCGGAGACACCGGGGATATTCACCAGTCTGGCGGACAGCATACCGCCGGTACAGGATTCTGCACAGGTAACCGTCAAATGGTTTGCCTGAAGGAGATCAACCACCGCCTTCTCCAACGTCACGCTGTCATCAGTGGTATAAACGGCGTTGTCGAATCTCTGTTTCAGCTCCTTCACTACCGGTTTCATCAGCTTCTGAGCGGATTTTTTATCCTCGGCTCCGGCAGTCACTCGGATATGTACCTCTCCGGTCTTGGCATAAGTAGCAATGGTAGGATTCGTCTGTGTATCGATCAGATCCTTCA
>JBJENR010000044.1:0-20196 GCA_051880315.1 Acetatifactor sp. | reverse complement strand
GTAAAATAAAATATGGTTACGAGTAAGGCTTTTTGGCTAGGGTCTGAACAGTAACAGGAAGAACACATATTCTTTTTAAGGGAGTTTTAATGTACTGATAAAATGTTATCTTCTGTTTGTAAGATGAATTACGAACAGGAGGTAGTTTTATGAAGGGTTATTTTACAGCCGGCGGATATATGGGATTGGTGGACGGAAGGTATATGTTGTTTGCCAGTGAGGAGGAATATCTTGAGTATCTGAAGGATTGAACCGTCAGAGAAATCTGATTACAGTCTTTTATCGCCGGGGAGAGTATGTTATACTAACATATACACAATTCGGACAGTTCAGTGAGGGATGGCAGAGTGATTTTGATTTTATTTGCGGCAGTGGGCAGCTTATTTTGGTTCATGACATTGACGGGTAGGGACCTTGCAGCCTCAGGAAATATCCTGTGGACAATGTCATATGTATTAAGGACCTTGCTGCTAAGCCTTGTTCTGGGAATATTGACGGGGGGGATGCTTCATCGCCTCTTTGGGTGGATTGCCAGGCGTGAGAGCAAAGAGATTGTCCGAAAGGAAAATGCACTGATGACAAGGCTGGCCGGTTGGAAGGCATGGCAGATATGGCTGCTGTCCGGCTGCCTTATCGCGCTTTCCTGGCTGCCCTGCTACCTGGCATATTATCCCGGAATCTGTGCCTATGACACTCCGGTTCAGCTGGAGCAGATATTTGAGGGTGCATACAATGAACATCATCCCATTGCACATACACTTCTCATTGCGGCGGCAGTGAGTCTTGGGAAGAATGTGTTCGGTGACGCCAATACGGGAATTGCAATTTTTATCCTTTTGCAGATGCTGGTGCTCGCAGGAAGTATGGCGGGGGGCGTTGTCTTCCTGGCACGCAGGCATGTAAGCGCAGGACGGTTGCTGGTACTACAGCTTTTGTGTATGTTTTATCCTTTCCATAAGTACATGAGCATCAGTATGACCAAGGATGTTCTGTTTACGGCTTTCTTTTTGGTGCAGCTTCTGGCTTTGCTGCAATGCGTCAGCGAGGGTCAGGGAAAGCTAAAAGGTTATGATTTTATCTTCTGCGGATGTTCCGTGGGTATGCAGTTGTTTCGCAATAATGGCAGGTATGCCTTGCTGCTTCTGACAGGGGTTCTGATTCTGGCGTTATTGTTTGACAGGAAGGGAAGAAGCTGCTGGAAAAAGATTACTCTTAACTGTCTGGCAGCACTGGTGATTGGTACCCTTTTCCTCAAGGCACTTTCCGGCGCGACACATGCTGTGGAGGGAGATAAGCGGGAGATGCTCAGCGTTCCCATTCAACAGCTGGCAAGGTGTATGATCTATCACGGCGGCGTGGGGGTTCTGGAGGAGGATAGCAATACCATTGATGAGCAGGATAAGGCGTTAATCAATGAGTTCCTTTTGAATGAGAGCTACAGGCAGTATGATCCCAGAATTTCCGACCCGGTTAAGCGGCATACAAATACCTATGTGGTCCGCTATCGGACTGCGGAATTTGTAAAAACCTATCTGAAGCTTATGCGCAGATATCCGGGGGATTTTATCAACGCGGTACTGGCATTGGATGCGGGATATCTGTATCCGGGGGATGAGAGCCATGCGGGCGTGAATGAGAATAAGGAATTTAGCGGCTTGGGATATGTGCAGACCCGCTGGGATGAAATGACGGAGAACTATGGTCTCTACAAGGACTCTAAATGGGAAGGGTTGCATGAGTATCTGGAGAAGTGGGCGGATGAAAATGCCTATCTTAAAATACCTGTACTGAAATATTTCTTTATGCCGGGAATCCTGCTCTGGGCGTATCTGTTGCTGCTTTTGTATATGCTGATGTGCAGAAATTACAGAGGCTGTATTCCGTTGACACTTGCCTTTGGCTATTTTGCGACTTTATTCCTGGGGCCGGTGGTGCAGCTCAGATATCTGTATCCGCTGATGACGGCATTTCCTTTTTTGCTTTGGAGCGCTTCAGGAAAAGAGAACTGAGCAATCGGCGGAGGGTATCGTACAATTCCAGAGCACCCTTCGCACTGTAGGGAAGAAGGAGAAGCCAGTAAAGAAAAATATATCGCGAATTGGCCTCCCAGAGCATGTGGAACAGGAATCCGCCGAAAGCGCCTATCAGGGGAAGATACAGGTACAGGGAAAAACGCCTGCCTGAGAGATGGTGATTCAGAAAGAAGAAAAAGATGCACATAAAGATGGCCAGCTGATAAAGATTGCAGTAGCTGACATAAGGCTTGCTGTATTTTCCGTCGTAAAGCTCTTCAAAGAAAGCATTGCGACCACCGAAAGTGGCAAGGGTAGCCTGGCGACATGCATAGGTGCCGTCTGCCCATTGTGAAAGGTATTTTCCCAGATAAAACTTTCCTGCATAACCGGGATTTTCACAAAAGTAAGAGAGACGTTCCGAGATTGCCCTACGGCTGACAGCAACGGAGGCGGCCCTATCCATGCCGGTATCCTGATACGTGCAGAAATTGAATCCGTTATACCACCCGTACCCTTTGGAAGCCTCTTGCATGCCCATGGCAAAATAGGTCATGGCAGGAACACCGGAGCGCAGAAAATTTCCGGCGCGGAATTCGTATACCTTTTGAACAGCCGGCAGGATTGACAGGGAAAGAGTGGTACAAAGCACAGCATAAATCAGTAGAAGCTTTCTGCGCTGGGAACACCATTCCAGAAGCATCACAATCACAACAGCAATAAGGATTACAAGGGAGTTTTTTCTAAGCATAACGGATATTGCCAGGGCGACCAGAGAAACAGCGGTGCAGGGCAGTGTCCTTTTTTGTTTTTGCGTCAGAATGCAAAGGAGATAGTAGATTCCGGTCGTCAGGGCGGCAAAGGAAGGAATCTCACTGTAAATAAAGGAACTGTACATGATAAGCGGGAAATTGCAGCCTGCCAGAATCAGGTAAATACAGTCTGCTCTGTCATCTTCCCACAACAGGTGTACGATTTTATATTGGAAGTATACAATAACACAGGTTAATGCAGCATAGCAGAGCTTGATGTAATGATAATACTCGAAAGATAGCGGAAAGGGCTTCAATATACGGATGAGGAGCTCCAAAAAGGCCAGGAGTCCAATCTGCTGAGGGTAATAGGAAAGATAAGAATCCGTAGGGTGAATGACGGAATAATCCCCCGTTGCCATACGTTCAGCGCAGTCATATACAGACCATGCATCCCCGGAGGGAGCGGAACGGCTGAAGAGGAGCATGACAACTCCCGTAAACATAATCCACGCCGGAACCATTAGAAGCAGAATGCGCTTACACTTGGCAGCTCTTTTGAAGATGACCCGACAACAGGAAAATAGGATGGCAAAAAAGAGAAGGCAGCCAAAAAGATTGAAAATCGGATTATCTATTGAAATCAAAGCCTTTTGTGTATCCATATTCTCTGCGCAGCTGGTGAAGAAAAAGGTGGTCGCAAAGAGCAGACCGATAAAAATCAGGCTGAGATAGTGAATGAAATTACAGGAAATCCGATAGAGAACAGTTTGTATTTTTGTCATGCTTTGCCTCAATAATGCTGTGAAATCTAATTCTTGTTGGTTGTTACTTTGCGGCGTCCTTTAGTGCAATGCCGTTTTCTCCCAGGGGAATGGCGTGATCCAGTCCCACAAATTTTCCGTTTTGCTGCCAGAGTACTTCTTTCACGAAATTATATTTTGCAGTATCCCATGTGGTAAAGTCATCCAGAAGCAGCCCGCCGGTATCTCCGGAATTGGCATTGAGACACCAGAAGGTGTGGTTGATACGGTATTTGGAAATCAGGGTACGCATGTGGGTCATCCAGGTAAGGTTGGGCTCTGTGAGAAAGCCACCCCACTCACCGATGAGTAGGGGAGCAATATCCTCCTCGTAGATGTAGAACCAGTTATCGTGCCAGCAGTCCTTCATCAGAGAGTCATAATCATAGCTTCCCTCAAACCAGGGCTGTTTATAGACTGTAGGACCATAGTCGTGAGGAGAATATACCAGCTTGTCCTGATATTTGCCCAGGTCTATGGGATAGTCCCTTACGGCGCGCAGATTTCCGCCCCACCAGTTGAAATAATAATCTTCGGAATCTGTGGAGGAGTAATCCCCTCTGTTATTCTTGGGATAAATCTCAGTTCCTTCTACCAGAATCAGGACATTTGGATTCTTGGCAAGAATTCTGGCGGCAGCCGTTTCCGCCGTATATTTCCAGTTGTTGCTTTGAGTGGAGTCATTCCAGATGGCAGCCTGTTTTCCCTCGTTGGGTTTGCCGTGGGGCTCGTTCTTCAGGTCATAGGCTATGATGGTGTCATTGTCCGCATACCGTGCAGCCATCCATTCAAGGGCCGCATAGTAGTCATCAACGGAAACCTTGTCAGTGTACCAGAGGTTTACCGTATGTCCGCTTGCATTGGTTTCTGCAGAGTGAATGTCAATCATGACCTTCAGACCGTTCGCCTCCGCCAGGGCGAGGAAATAATCAAAAATTTCCAGGGAATTCATGGAGTTCAGGGTGGGGTTATAGGCATGGTTGTAGTTGGCGGTGGGATATTCCCCGGCAGCCCATTGATTGATGAGCTGTGCACTGATGGGTACGCGAATCAGGTTGAAACCGTGATCCGCAATCCCTTTCACCGTAGGCTCCAGCTTGGAATTCCACAGTCCGTCAAAGAGGTTTGTGCCTGTATTGTAGCCAAACCAGTTTATCCCCGTGAGCCAGACCTCGCGACCATCCTTGTCCAGAATTCTGCGGCCGTCAGTATGCAGCCAGTCATCGCCCTGTACAGCCTCTTCCGGACGCTTCAGCAGGGTGGAGACATCAGCAGTCTCCGAACCCTCACCACCGGAGCCGCCGTTTTTGTTATTCTGTTCGTTCTGATCCACCTTGCCGGCCCTGACGGTACAGGGAATACCATTCAAGGTGGCAGATTCTATGTTCAGGGCGGAGCCTGTACCGAGGTTGCCGCCCAGATAAATAGTTTCTCCGGCGCCGATAACGCCATTGTGGCCGGCATTGTTGATTGTCAGGGTATCACCATCGGTAACATAGGTTCCGTTCCAGCCCTCCATGCTTTTGAGATCCGTTATCTGCAATACCAGTGTCCAGCCGTTGACAGTACCACCGGTACTGTTGGTCAGTGACATTTCCAGACCGTACATTTTGGAGCCGCCGTTCTCCCAGCTGTTTCCGGCAGAGTAGGTCAGAAGGAAGCTGTTGTCCGAGATTTCGGAATCTTCGGGGGAGGGAGTATTCGCAGAACCGCTCTCATTGTCGGTATCGGGTGCATCAGAGCCTGTCTCAGAGGAAGCGGATTCTCTCGAGGCCGCCTCAGAAGCCTCCCCGGAACCGGCATCGGAGATTGGCTTCGAATCATCTGTGACATCGGACTCCCCGGACTCTTCGGAGGAGCGGTTTGAACGGCTTCCCGCTACTTCCGCGGACTTGTCCGGCCAGAAGCATTTGATGCCAAGGAGAACAAGCCCCAGGGTCAGAATTGCCACAGCAATTCTCAGATGAATGACCTGCTTGTGCAGCTGTACGGCGGAAGGAGCTTTCTTTTCCTTTGCTTTCTCTTCCGGGGGGGCCTGATTGACCTTGCTGTCGCCGTTGTCATTGCTGGCGCTGTTGTCATCGCTATTGCTGATGTCATTGTTATTGATGTTGTCGCTGGTATTGTTATTTTCGTTATTCATTTTGTTTCTTCTTTCAATTATTTTTTAGATAGTACTTATAAAAAGCATAACATATCTCCGGTGCATTGACAATGAATTTTGGCGGCTCAAGATGGTATTGTGAATTCAATAAAAAATTGATATAGTAAATTAGGAAAGCGAAAACAGTATACCAGTATTTCGGGTATTGAAAATACGGAATGAAAAAGGAGAAGAAACATGCAACAGGATGCCATCAGTACTGCAGAACTTCAGCAGGCAACCGCAATAGTCAATCGTATTTTGGAGTATTATAACAGCAAGGTGGTCGGACAGCCTTTTCTGGGCGCAACGATGCTGGCAGCCATGATGTCCAACGGACACATTCTGATGGAATCGGTTCCCGGACTTGCAAAGACGACAGCAGCCAAGGTAATGACAGAGGCTGTGCAAGGTACATTTTCCAGAATACAGTGCACGCCGGATCTGATTCCCAGTGATATTATCGGCACACAGATTTATAATGCCATGACGAATAGCTTTGAGAATAAGCTGGGCCCTGTATATGCGAATTTTGTACTTCTTGACGAGGTGAACCGTTCCAGCGCAAAGACGCAGAGTGCCATGCTTGAGGCCATGCAGGAGCATGCGGTTACCATCGGCGGTCAGAGTTATAAGATGCCCGATGTGTTTGTGGTAATCGCAACACAAAACCCTATCGAGCAGGAGGGGACCTATGTTTTGTCCGAGGCACAGCTGGACAGATTTCTCTTTAAGGTAAAGTTGGATTATCCGACTCCCGTCTCTGAAATTGAGATTCTAAACCGTATTGAGAGCGGTGTCCTTTCCGAGAGTAAGGCAGTTTCAAGCATGGAAGAAATGGTCTTTCTCCAGAATTTGAGAAAAAGAGTTTATGTAGATGCCGCCATCAAAAAATACATAGTTGATATTGTGCAGGCATCCCGAAACACAGACAAACTGCTGCCTCAGGAGCTGGCCCAGTATGTAAGCATGGGTGCAAGCACAAGAGCCGCCATCACCTTTATGGAGGCATCTAAGGCAGTGGCAATCATGAACGGTAGGTCCTACTGTACACCGGATGATATCAAGACGCTTCGTTATGCTGTGATGGGGCATAGAATCACTCTTAACTTTGCAGCGGTTGCAGACGGTATTTCCGAGGAAAGAATTATTGATGCGATTATAGGAGCGGTTCCCACACCATGAGGATGAAATATGTATCAAAGATACAGGCAATATTAAGCAGTTATGGAAAGCTGTCCACAAACAAGGTAACAAGCTGTGTTCTTGATGGTTCCTATGCTTCTGTCTTCAAGGGCAAAAGTATGAATTTTGATGAACTG
Organism: Acetatifactor sp.; assembly: GCA_051880315.1. GTDB lineage: Bacteria > Bacillota > Clostridia > Lachnospirales > Lachnospiraceae > Acetatifactor. The sequence goes on along the minus strand of JBJENR010000044.1, from coordinate 13,164 downwards.
CGGGAGTATGTGGCCGGTGATGATGTAAAGGATATTGACTGGAAAGCAACCTCCCGCAGCGGTAAGGTGCTGGTACGCCAGTATATCGCAGAAAAAAAGCACAACATCATGCTTGTGCTGGATACCAACCGGCGGATGCTTGCTAATTCAAGGACTTCCGATGAAAAGAGGGAGCTTGCCACAATGGCAGCGGGAATGCTTGCCCTGTTTGTAAATCGAAATAATGATTATGTTGGAGCGACCTATGCCGCGGGGAATTCCCTGAAGCATTTTCCGTTCAAAACAGGACTTGCCAATATAGAGTATATACTGGAGGACTACAACAGGTCTGTTACGATGGACAATCGTACGGATATCAATGCGCCGCTGGAGTATCTGATTCGGAATCTCAGGCGCCGTATGGTTATTTTTATTGTGACGGATTTAGAGGGACTGAGAAGTATTTCTGACAGTAATCTCAAGCGGTTGAGTGTGATGAATGATGTGCTGCTGGTTCGTGTGGAGGATGCCGGGCTCGACGGCAAGGGGTTGTACGACCTGGGAGCGGACAGGTACCTGGCAGATTTCTTTGCAAAGGATAAGAGGCTTAAGAGAGAAGTGTGGGCAGAGAGGCAAAGGCTTGCACAGGAATGTGAGGAAAGACTTACACGATATGGAATTGCCGGTGCCTGCGTAGACAATATTCCGGATATGGAAAAGGAACTAAACAATATGCTGAGTAAGCACAAGTTTGAAAAGAGGTAAATATGCAAATCACTGTAGGTCTGCAAGAGAATTACAGTTATACTTTTCTGCCGCTCATTGTGTGCATCGTGGCGGTGGTAGCAGTTTTTGCCGTTCTGCTTATGGTCACACATAAAAAACAAGAAAAGAAAATACCGAAGGCTTCTCAAAAGGCTTGGAGTGCGCTGACGGACAGCGAGAAAAACAGGCTTCGAATGAAGTATTTTCGAATTTTGGACGAATTGCACGGGAAGGTGTGCAGCGGTCAGATATCCCTTCGCCACTGTTATCAGAAGCTCAGTATATCTGTCAGAGAGTTTGTTTCCGAGATGACGGGTGTGAAGGTGAGCAGGTGTACACTGAATGATATCAGACGTATGAATATGCCGGTGCTTGCCGGTCTGATGGAGGAGTTTTATACGGTGGAGTTTGCAAAGGTGTCCGTGGGAGATGCAGAGGCTGCAATTGCTAAGACAAAGAGGGTAATAGAAACATGGAATTAAAGTACGCTTATCTTGCGATTATAAGTGTCATCGCCGCTGTCGGCATGCTGCTTTTGCATACAGTGCTGCGCAGGAAGCCGAAGACCTTTTCGGAAGGGGAAAAGGTTTATGTCATGGCATTTATGAAGGACAATGCCTATCTGAAACGAAGAAGGAAATTATATGTTTTCTGGTCGGCAGTGTCACTTCTTGCTCTGGCAGCAGCCTTGATTTCTGCAGGGATTGTAGCAGCCGGACCCTATAAGAGTAAGGTTGTGCAGGAAAAAAGGTATTCCAGAGATATCCTGCTTTGTATGGACATCTCTACAACCGTCGATGCCATGAATCAGTCCCTAACGGGAGAACTGATTGATACGGTGCGTTCCTTTCGGGGAGAGCGCCTGGGCATTGTGATCTTCAATACATCACCGGTTTTGGTTTGCCCACTTACGGATGATTACGAATTTGTCATCGAGCAGCTTGAAAATATAAGCAAGGCTCTGGAGCTTCGCATCCGGTTTGAGGAAGAGGAGGAGTGGGACGATGACTATTTTTATTGGAATCAGTACATATCCGCAGGGACTCTGGTGGGGAATGAGGAGCGCGGCAGCTCTATTATAGGAGACGGTCTGGCGGCTACGGTATATCATTTTTCGGAGCGTGACAGGGACAGGACCAGGATTGTGATATTGACAACGGACAATGAGGTATACGGAACGGAGATTTTTGATCTGCCCGAGGCTGCAAAGCTGTGCAGACAGAATGAGATTACGGTATACGGCATAGGCACAAAAGCAATGAAATCAGAAGATATGAAGGAAATGAAGGCATCGGTGGAACTGACGGGAGGCAAATTCTATCTGGAGGAGGAAAAGGAAACCTTCACAAATATCATTGAGGATATCCAGAGTCACAGTGCGTCCCTGCTTGAGGGGGATAGCTATGTCGTTGAGACAGGGCATCCGGAGGGGGCATTTATTATCACACTGATTGCTTTGGGATTGATGTTTTTGAGTATTCGCATACTGAGAAAGTAGAGGCTGTTATGATTTTGAATCCTATGATTCCAATATGGCTGATGACTGTACTTGCCATAATGATGCTCCTTTGCAAAAGAAAAGGCATTTTTGCATATATACGGCAGATTATCATTGTATTGCTGCTGTTTGCAATCAATCTGCGTCCCATGCTTCCCGGAGATGGGGTGAAATCCGGACAAAAAGCGACGGATGTCCGGGTGCTTTTTGTCATTGACAATACAATCAGTATGCTGGCGGAGGACTATGATGGAAAAGGCAGGAGAATAGATGCCGCAAAGGAGGATTGTGCTTACATTGTTGAGAAATTGGAGGGCGCCACGTTTGGCATCATCTCATTTTATAACGAAGCGGGAGTGCTCTCGCCCTTCACGGATAATTCCGAGCATATCATTAATTCTATTGCAGCATTGAATCCGCCGGAGCAGTTATACGCCAGAGGCAGCTCCCTCAACACGCCCAAAAAGCTTATGCTTGCTTTCCTGAAACAGGCAAAGGAAAAGGCCGAGGGCAAGGTCATTCTGTTCTTTGTCAGTGACGGCGAGATTACGGATAACAGCAGGCTTACCTCATACAAGGAACTGGAGTCGTATATAGATGGCGGAGCGGTGCTGGGGTATGGCACTGAGACCGGTGGAAAGATGCATACATATTCATACTATGATGATACCGAAGAACTGGTCATGAACACCTCGGTTTATCCTTACGAGCCGGCGGTTTCCAGACTTGATGAAGACAACCTGAAAAAGCTGGCAGAGGATATGGATATTGCTTATGTGCATATGACTGCTCAGGACCGGGTGGATAAGGTCCTGAAGGAGATTAAGGAGAATCAGAACACATTTCTGTCCGATGATGGTGATGAGGAAGGTCTTGCAGGCGCAAAAGATATCTACATCTATTTTGCCATTCCGTTGTTGCTTATGCTCGGGCTGGAAGCAATCCTGACGTTTCGAAAGAAATAAAAAAGAGGAAGACATATGAAGAAAATTTTGTTTGGACTGGCTGTGGCAGGCATTGCAGCGGTCATGATGCTGACAGTTGTTTTTCAAAGATATATTTATCATTACAACCGGGGTAACGGTTTCTATGAATCCGGGCAATATGAAAAGGCGGCTGCTGAGTATGAAAAGGCTCTGAACTGTCATATAGCCCACAGAAAAGAGTGCAATATCCGTATAAATACAGCATTGGCTATGGTTGCTCCCCTGGATTTCAAAAATACCACTAAGCTGTCGAAGAAGGAAAGAAAAGAGTATATCAATATCCTGGAAGACGCAGTTGATGTGCTGGTGGAGGAAGGATGTGCCCATAAAAACAACCAAGACGGTCATGATGAGGATGCCCAGCAGCTTAAGGATGAGCTGCAGGAAATCATTGAGGAATTAGAGCGGGAAAAGCCGGAGGAAGAGAAGCCGGATAATGAGGAGGATGATCCGGATGAACCGGAAATAACAAAGAAACAGCAACAACAGTTGGAAGAAATTATACGCCAGGGAACAGGGGAACATATTAAAGAGATGGAGGAGTACAGGCAGCTGAAGGATTATGAATATTATGACGGCAATTGCTGGTAGTTGCCTTTATTCAGATACAGAATGAAAAAAGCTGATATTGGGTACATTTTATAACTAAAAAGGTTGCTGTTTTTTATGGATATGTGCTATTGTAAGATTAATCGTGATATAAGCAATGGAGGGTGCTATGGAACTGAGACAGGTGTATGAGCAGTTGAATGGGGATTATGATAGTGTCCTTAGCCGTCTGATGACGGAGGAGAGAATTGTAAAGTATCTCCTGAAATTTCTGGATCAGAATATGGATATTCTGATTCTGAAGGCGCTGGAGACAGAAGATTATGAAACGGCATTTCGTGAGGCTCACAATCTCAAGGGTGTCTGTGCAAATTTAAATCTTGACCGGCTTGAGGTGTCGGCAAGTGCGCTGACAGAGGCTCTGAGAAGAGGAAAGCCGGAGGGAGATATTTCTTCTCTTGTGGAGAACATGAAGTCGGATTATCAGCTGACTGTCAATGCACTCAAAAGCCTCAAGGACTAACTGCGAAAGATACAAAAAAGATACAAGAGATACGGGGGATACAGGATGGAAAAGAATGCGATTTTAATCGTGGATGATATGGAGATTAACCGGGATATCCTGAAGGATATTTTTGAGGAACAGTACGTTCTATACGAGGCAGGGGACGGAGAGGAAGCGGTGGCACAGCTAGATAAACATCGCGAGGAGATTGCCCTGATGTTCCTGGATTTACAGATGCCGAAAAAAAACGGGCTGGATGTCTTGAGATATATGAATGTGAACAATCTCATTACGCAGATTCCCGTCATCATGATTACAGGTGAGGCAACTGTCGACAGTGATGTGAAGGCCTATGAGCTGGGGGCGGCAGATATTATCTACAAGCCCTTTGCACCTTCGGTTGTGATACGAAGGGCATTAAACATAATTGAGTTGTATGAGCACAGAATTTCTCTGGAAAAAAAGCTTGAGAAGAAAACGGAACAACTGAGAATCAGTCAGAAGAAACTGGAAAAAAATAATGATTTTCTGATAAATGCACTGAGTTCGGTGGTAGAGTTCAGAAGTCTGGAATCAGGAGAGCATATCAGGAGAGTAAAGACCTTTACGGGGATAATGCTTCATAATCTGAGGATGCTGTATCCTGAGTACGGAATTACGGACGAGCAGATGAAGTCTATGATAAATGCATCTGCACTGCATGACATAGGAAAAATATCCATTCCGGATGAGATACTGCTGAAGCCCGGAAAGCTTACCAAGGATGAGTTTGAGATTATGAAGACACATACCACAAAGGGCTGTGAGCTTTTGGAGAAATTTAAGCAGGAGGAGAATGAGTTTTACAGGTATTGTTACGATATTTGCAGATACCATCATGAACGCTTTGATGGCAAGGGCTACCCGGATGGTCTGGCAGGAGAAGAGATTCCTATCTGGGCACAGATAGTCTCCATTGTGGATGTGTATGATGCACTGGTAAGCAAGCGTGTATACAAGACCCCCTATGCGGTGGAAGAGGCAGAACGTATGATTCTGACCGGGGAGTGCGGCACCTTCTCTCCCAAGATTATTGACTGTTTTGAGATGGCAAAGCCGGATTTGTTTGCACTGACAGAGGGCGGGTTCAGTTTTGTCGATGGTTTTTGATGGAGTATATCAGGTAATTCAAATGCTTTCGTTCCTCATGAATGAGCTGCTGAATGCTGTCTTTGACGTGGGGCGTTTCAACACATCAATGACGTATGCGGAATACCGGGTGTCCCGGAAGGTATCAAATTCCGCAATCAGCATGTTCAGGATGTATTTTTGGTAATCCATGAAAACCTTCCGGAAGTATTCCTTGATTTTACCCTGTGCTCATTATAGCATAATGTTGGGAATGAGACAATGAAATTCAGCTTACAGGAGTCAGTGAAGTCATAAAGAAGGGGCATAAAGAGGTCATGATAATTTGACAGAGGAAACACTCGTTAGCTATAATGTAATCATGATATGAAAGGGCGGGGTAGTGCTTAAGCATAAGGCGAAAACAGGAAATGCTTTACAGTGATTCCTCTGCCTGTATTCCAATAAAATATATTATTTTGTCGTAGGGATAATTCTTAAGACGCGGAGGGAAAGAGTATGCCAAGTCCGGAAAAATTCAAAAAATCCTTAGAAGAATTCAACATAAGTAAGGACGTTATAACAAAAATTAATTCAGGATATGAAGATATTATTTCTAAAACACCCAAAAAAACAAAAGCAGCCTATTTTAAACGCGCAGTAGATATTATGAATGAACAAGTGGATTCCCGGAAACTGCAGGATATTTTTGAATGGAATGCCTGCTGTAAGGGTGGGGCAAGAGAGAAAGCTTCAAAAGCGTTTGCAAAAGAGAATGCACATCTTTCCATGGATGAAAAGCTCGAGAAGCTAAAGGAAGTTCCTTATATGGGAGAACCCTTGCGAAACCAGGACGGGACAATTACAGTAAAGGCTGTAAGCTATTCAGATGGTGTAAAATATTTATGTGCCTGCTCAAATTATAACGGGCTGAAAAGGGACTATAGTGTGTCAAAGAATTACTGCTTTTGTTGTGCAGGACATTTCAAACATCATTATGAAATTATGTTAGGGGTTAAATTAAAGACTCTTGAAATAGTGTCTTCGCCATTAGATAGTGATGGCAAAAATCCTTGTGTTATAAGGTTTGAAATATTGTAATTCCATGGAGAGAGAAGTTGAAAGAAAAAATGATTGAAGAGTTATTGGCAGAACTGATGCTGACATGTGGGTTGGGGACGATTATTTCCCCGATTGAGTCTGTATCCGGTGGTTTTTTACATCGAATGTACAAGGTGACGACAGATTGTGGAACATATGCGGTGAAACACCTGAATAGAGAAATAATGAGCAGACCGGGCGTGCATGACAACTTTGCCCGGGCGGAAGAAATTGAATGCATGCTGGAAAAAGAAGGGATTCCCATTGTACCTTCCTTAACAGTTCATGGCAACAAAATGCAAAATATAGAAGGACACTATTTCTATATTTTTCACTGGCAGGAAGGACGCATTACCGATTGGTATAATATATCAAATACTCAGTGCAAAAAGGCGGGAAGCATACTTGGAAGGATACATGCAATCGAGTCAAAAAATGTCCCTCATCAGGAGCCTGAATTAAGTGAAATCCACTGGCAGGAATATATTTATAAGGCGAAAGAAGAAAAGAGTGAGATAGCTTCCCTTTTGGCTGACAATGAAGAACTTCTGGTATATGCCCAGGAAGAGATGAACAAGGCCAGAGCTGCTTTGCCGGATGTGCTTTGTGTGTCCGACGAGGATATGGATCCTAAGAATATCATGTGGGACAATGGTAATCCCTGGGTAATAGACTTAGAATGTCTTGACTATGGCAATCCCATATCTCACGCACTTCAACTGTCGCTTCAATGGTCAGGGATTACTACATGTGATATGAAGGTTGAAAGGATGGTTGCTTTTTTTGACGGCTATCTGGCAGAATATGACAATGGCTTCAGGAGATACAGCGATGTCTTTGGATTGGCTTATACCTGGGTAGAATGGCTGGAATATAATATTCGGAGGGCACTTGGAGAATGTGTCGACGAAGCGGAAAGGAGGATGGGAATTTCAGAGGTCAGGAACACAATCGACAGAATAAAGTACATTCGGAGGATTGAGGAGAATATCAAAAACGCGCTGGATTCCCGCCTGTCTTAGATTGAGCCATCCAGGGACCTTTCCGATAAAAGGCAAGTGACAGCACAGTTGCAGTACACCAGCCTACGGGCCATGCACACCAGATTCCGGTTGCACCCAGGGATGTTTTTGAAAAACAGTATGCCAGAAGAACCCGCAGAATCAGGTCTGTAAAGGTTGCCGTCATAAAGCTCCTCATTCTTCCGGCACCCCGTAAGATACCGTCCGCCACTAATTTTGCGGAAATAATAAAATAGAAGGGGGACAGAATTCTTAAAAAGGTCATACCGGTATGCATGGCAAGCTCTGTGGGCTCCTCCAGGAAGAGTTTCAGGACAAGGTTTCCACCGAAGAAGTAGAGCAGAAACAAGGGTAAACTCAGCATCCAGACTAATCTGATGCCGACCCGGAAGCCCTGCCTGATACGTGACAGCTTCCCGGCCCCCAGATTCTGTGCCGTATAGTTGGAAATTCCGTTGCCCAGCGTGGTAAAGGAAGTCATAACCAGATTGTTCAGCTTTACGGCTGCGGAGTACCCCGCCATCACCGGCGCTCCAAATCCGTTGATGATACCCTGGATTGCGATGTTTCCCAGGGAGATGAAGCTCTGCTGCAGAGTACTTGGAACAGCAATTGATACAATCTGCTTAAGAAGCTGCAGGTCGAAGACAGGAGCTTTTTCTTTACTCTCAATTTTAGCCAGTCTGCGAAATATTACCGTCATTGCAAGAATGCAGCTGACGCCTTGACAGAGGAAGGTTGCCCATGCCACTCCGGCAACACCCATATGAAAGGCTTTTACAAACCATAGATCGGCTGCTATATTGGACAGGGAAGATACGGCCAGAAAGAAAAAGGGTGTTTTGGAATCCCCCAGTGCCGAGAAAATCCCGGTAGCAATATTGTAAAAAAACACGAAGGGCAATCCCCATGCATAAATATCCAGATATAATTGGGAATCGGCAAACACTTCATCGGGGGTGTGTATCAGCCTCAGCAGCAGGCCGGAACCGGTGATTCCCACAAGCATCAATAGCAGGCAGATTATTCCGCTGAAAATACAGGCCGTAGAAACAGCTGTTTTTACACCTTTAAAATCCCTGGCACCAAACAGCTTAGAAACGATAACGGAACAGCCCATGTTGCATCCGAAGGCAAAAGCAATAAAAATTAATGTGATTTCATAACTGTTTCCAACGGCAGCTAAGGCATTTTCCCCCACAAATTTTCCGGCGACCAGACTGTCGGCTATATTATAGAGCTGTTGAAAAATGATACTGCCAAAGAGTGGCATACAGAATTTCCAAAGCACCGTTTGAGGATTTCCTACGGTCAAATCCTTGTTCATATTCAGATTCCTCCGTTTCTTTTGTGCCGGTGTTCAACACGGGTATGTCTCACATATCAATCATAAAGTATAGCACCGGAATAATGAAATGCCAAGAAGAAATATTTTTGTCTCATTTCGTAATTGTGTTCCTGCGCTCTAAGACCTGCAATCAGACACACAGGTCTTAGAGCGCAGGAACACAATTCCCAAATGCAATGAAAAACCATAAATAAGGATATAATAGAATTACCAAATGAATATATATGATAAATATACGCGATATAATAATGCTTTTAACTTGCAATTTATAATATATTGGTGTATCTTTAATTCATGAGCAGATTTTCTATAATCAATTATCATCTTTGCCGACGACGGTGTCTATATCTATTTCAGAAATTCCTGCTTAATTTCAAACAAATAAATGAGCAGGAGTATAATAAAATGCACAGGTTTTTTAAGCAATATCTCCTGCGTCACATTGAAAGGAGAAATGCTTATGGCAAAAAACTACGAAGAACTGACAATTACGGATGACTTTATGTTTGGTAAGGTGATGGAGGACAAGGTGCTCTGTCATGATTTGCTGGAGTGTCTGTTGGGACAGCCTGTGGGGGAACTGCAGGATGTACAGTCAGAGCGACAGTTCCGCTATACCTCCGACGGCAAGCCAATACGTCTGGATGTATATACCGGGGATAAAGAGCATATGTACGATACCGAGATGCAGAATCTGAATCACCATACATTAGAGGAACTGGAATTACCCAAGAGAAGCAGATTCTATCAGTCCATGATGGATGCAGATTTTCTGATGAAAGGGAATTCCTACAGAAAGCTAAAAGAGGGTAGAATATTATTCTTGTGTACCTTCGATCCCTTTGGACAGGGATACGCAAAGTACTCCTTTGAGAATAGGTGTAGGGAAGAATCAGAGCTGGCACTGTCGGATGGAACTGAGAAACTCTTCTTTAATTGCAGCTGCCGGTAGGAGGATGTTCCTGAGGAATTGAGGGCATTGTATGAATACATACAAGAAGGCAAAGTTAACAGTGAACTGACCGGACGGCTTGAGGAAGCCGTTGAAAAGGCAAGGCGAAATGAGAAATGGAGGTCGGAGTACGTGAAAGAATTAATACTTGAAGATGACATCAGAGAAGAGGGAAGAGCAGAGGGAAGAGCAGAAGAAAGGGCTAATACGGAGCGAGAGAAGGCCAGGGCAGATGCTTTGGAAGCAAAGGTGCGTGAATTGGAGGCAATCATAAAAAAACAGGCATAAAACAGGATACATGTAAGGCTTATGCTTCTATATTGAGATATAAACCCAGACTGTGAACAGACAGCCTGGGTTTATATTTCTATTATTTTTCGGTGTGGTAGGTGAAACTTGAGGAATCAACCAAGCAAAGAAAATGGAACAACTGCTGAATATTCCGAGAGAAACCATTCGTTTTTATGAAAAAGAGGGATTGATTCATCCCCGAAGAGAAGGTAACGGATATCGTAATTATTCCGGGGAGGATGTGGAATGTCTGATGAAAATCATTATCTTTCTATGGATTCGCGCAACCCGGGGTTGCGTGAATGGCAGAAAACGCATACTGTGGATGGTGGAAAACCCTCCTGCGATGTGTTAGTATTGATATCAGCAGCGCGGTGCAAGTATCGTGAATAAGGAGAGCAGAATTATGAGTTTAGGAAGTAATCTTCAATATTTACGTCGTCTCAGCAGAAATATGACACAGGAAGCCCTGGCAGCAAGATTGAATGTAAGTCGCCAGACGGTATCAAAGTGGGAGATGGATGCCGCACAGCCGGAGATAGACAAGGCAATTGAGTTATGCAAAATTTTTAACTGTACTCTGGACAACCTTTTCCGGGAAGACATGCATAAGCGAGATGAGGCATATACGAACCTGCGGGTGGAAGAGGTAGAAGGCTTTCGATATGTGACCCATACGGTAATTAGTACAGACCCGGAGGGGGATGCAATCAATCGCGTTTTTTCGCATGCAAAAAAATATGGTATTGAGAAGCCTAAGGTAATCGGTTGGGATTTTCCTCATCTTTCCAATGAGCAGATCAATGTTTACAATATGCATGGTTATACAGCGGCATGGATACTGCCGGATGGAATTGTGCCGGAAGACTTAGAGATTCACGAACAGCCCAGGCACAAGTATGCGGCCATTCATATTGACCGCCCCTTTGACAATCCTTTCGTTACAATACCGGGAGCATATCGTACTCTGGGCGACTATATGCGCGTGAACGGCTTGGAGCATGTTGAGAATGAGGTGATTCCCTGCTTTGAGACCGATGGGGAAAGCATGGACGTCTATATTGCCTGCAAGTAGTATCAGTGTTTCTATTGATAGTTGCATTCATCTGATCTGAATTCTTATTCAAAGTGTGGAAATTGAATAAGGCTACCTGCTTAAAAAGGAGCCGTTCCGTGACTGGAAACCGGCTCCTTATGTATTCAATAAGACTATTCTATAAGTCCATATGCCGCAGCCCGCACTCTGGGGTGGCAGTATTGTTCATCGTTTGGCATGAGATTATGCATGTAGACGATGGACAGCTCCTCTGCCGGGTCGGCCTCGCACCAGGAGCCGAAGCCGCCGGTCCAGCCAAAAGCACCGAGGGAGCCATTGTTGTTTCCGGCTGCCTTGTCAACCAGGGTACGGACTCCGTAGCCGTAGCCGTAGCCTCCGTTGTAGCTGTCGCCGAAGGTGCCGCCCAGAGTATTGGAGCGCATCAAATCTATGGTTTTTCTGCTCATGAGACAGACACCGTCGTAAACACCGCCGCAGGCCAGCATCTGCATCAGCTTGGAATAGTCCCTGCCGGTTGAGAAGATTCGACCCCAGCCTTCCTCATGTTCCGGCCCGGGGAGATGTTTTTTGTCAAAAAAGTCCGGTCCGGGTACAAGCTGTCCTTCTGCATTCCTTGCATAAAGAGTTACCAGGCGTTTCTCGGCATCTCCGAAGAAGATGGCATCCGTGTCTGTCATGCCGAGAGGTTCATAGAGCATTTGACGCATCACCTCATTGATGGGGCGGTCACATACTGTCTCTACAATGCCTGCAGCCAGTTCACTGGAAAAGCCGTATATCCACTGCTCACCGGGTTCGCAGGCCAGGGGAGCTTTGGACAAGGCCCTTAAATGCTCCCGGAGGGTATAGTGACCAACGGCCCAGAGAGGACGCATGCACTCCTGCATACCTTTCAGCACCGGGTCCTCCGTAGGACTGTCAGAATTACAGTAAGGCAGTCCGCATTTCATGGTGCAGACATCGCGGATTGTAATGGGACGTTCCGTGGGCACAACAGTCAGCGTGCCGTCGGACTGCCTGACATATTTTGTGGAATGACTCCACTCCGGCAGATAATTGCCGATGGGCTCCTCCATCAGGAAACGTCCCTGCTCATACAGCATCATCATGACGGTATACAGAGGAATTTTGGACAGAGATGCCTGACGGAAAAGGGTGCGTTCGTTGACGGGAGTGGAACTATGGATATCGGTTACTCCGAAATAACCCTCGTAAAGAGTTTTTCCGCTTTGCATCACATGAAGAGAGCAGCCGGGAATTCCCCGGTCAATGAAGCTTTGCAGTAATCGATTTAGATCTTTTGCAGTTGACATATTATTTCTCCCTATTTCTTGATTATTTGTTATCATAAACACTACTTTCTTGAAGCAGTACCCAAAACAGAAATTTTCACAGTTGCATCCCCTATTTTAGGCACTTTTTGATATATTTCATATTGATATGAACTCTTGGCCTGAGAAATAAGAATTTGTCGGCTTGGATCATAATTTCTTGTCATTCTTGTACAAAAGGTCAAACACATTATTATTTACAAAATCACAAATGATTGCTTTCGGAAGTAAAGACCTGCATTGTTGTTCATCTGCCCATAAAAACGCTTGATGTTCAAAACTTATCTTAACAGATTCTGTATGTGTTTCGCACAGATATACTATCAGCAAATCGGGAAGTTCACCGTCTAAAACAGCTATATAAGCAATCTTCTTTATTTCAATATCAGTAATGCCGGTTTCTTCTTTAATTTCCCTTATTGCTGCATTTTCGGGAGTTTCTCCGGATTCAATATTTCCGCCTGTATTCTCCCAAGTATTGGCACCAACATCATCATTTTTACTTCGCTGAATCAAAAGAAACCTGTTAAGATCACTATTGTATATTATACACTTTACGATTATTTTTGCTATCATTTGCAGTCCCCCATTTCGAGTTTGATAAATGCCGATTGTATAATCACATAATTTAAGGGTTTCATTAGCTGTTATATTTTAATAATGAATAGATCGG